>NZ_JBHXKE010000157.1:0-22101 GCF_042722765.1 Kitasatospora sp. NPDC058406 | reverse complement strand
CCTCGGACCCGGCCTCCGCACCGCAAGGCCGTCCGAGGCGTCCCCCGTGTCAACAACCGTGCGGTGGATTCGCATTGTCCGAAAGGGCTCTCTGGGCAGGACATTCAATCCGGACAATGATGCGGGTGCGGCGGGACGGGCCCGCCCGGGGGTGGTGGCATGGACGCGCGGCCGGACGGAACGAGGCGCCAGGCCCGACTGGGCAGGCCGGAGCGGTTCGTGGACCCGCAGGCCGGCCCGGTGGAGCGGCTCGCCTGGGAGCTGCGGCAGTTGCGCGACCGGGCCGGTGCCCCGAGCTACCGTGCGCTGGCGAAGGCCTCGCACTACTCGGCCAGCACGCTCGCGGAGGCCGCGAAGGGCGAACGCCTGCCGTCGCTGGCCGTGGTGCTCGCCTACGCGCGGGTGTGCGGCGGCGGGCAGGCGGAGTGGCAGGCCCGCTGGGAGGCGGCCTCCCGGGCACTGCGGGGCCCGTCCGCGGGAGCGGAGGCGGGCGGCGAGGACCGTGCGGACGGAAGCGCTCCGGCTCGCGACCCGTACCTCGGGCTGGCCCCGTTCGACACCACGGACGCCGGCCTGTACTTCGGGCGGTCGGAACTGGTGGGCGATCTGGTGCGGCTCGTGGACCGCCACCGACTGACGGCGGTCGTCGGCGCCTCGGGCAGCGGCAAGTCCTCGCTGCTGCGGGCGGGGCTGCTCCCGCGGCTCGACGAGTCCTGGCACACCGCCCTGCTGGCCCCTGGCGACCGCCCGCTGCGCGCACTGGCCTCGGCGGTCTGCGCGCTGACGGGCGGTGACACCGAGGCGCTCGCCCGCGTCCTGGCCGGCGAGCCCGAGGCGCTGGGGATCGCGCTGGACACCTGGCTGGTCACCCAGCCCGCCGACCGGCGCGCGGTCCTCGTCATCGATCAATTCGAGGAACTCTTCACCACCTGTCCGGACGCCGGGGAACGGGAAGCGGTCCTGGCCTGCCTGGCCCTGACGGCCGACGACCGCACGGCCTGCGACCCCGTGGCAGGCCACCGGGCCGCCGCGGGCCGGGTGCGGTTCGTCATCAGCGTGCGCGCCGACTTCTACGACCGCTGCCTCGCCCACCCCGAACTCGCGGGCGCCCTGCGCCGCGGCGCCCAACTGCCGGTCGGCACCCCCACCCGGGGCGAGCTGCGGGACATCGTCACCGAACCCGCCGCCGGAGCGGGCGTCGTGGTGGAACCCGAACTGCTGGAGGCCGTCCTCTCCGAGGCCACCGACCAGCCCGGCGCCCTGCCGCTGGTGGCCCACGCGATGCGCGAGGCCTGGACCAGGCGCAGCGGGGATGTCCTGCGGCTGGCCGACTACCAGGCCACCGGCGGCATGCGGGGAGCCATCACCCAGACCGCCGAGGCGGTGTACGCCGGCCTTCCGCCCGGACACCAGGAGGCCATGCGGATGCTGTTCCTGCGGCTCACCGCCCCGGGCGAGGGCACCGAGGACACCCGCCGCCGCCTGGCCCGCGCGGAACTCGACGGCCTCGCCGACGCCGGGACCATCGACGACCTGCTGCACCGGCTCGCCGCCGCGCGGCTGATCGTCCTGTCCGACGGGACCGTCGACGTCGCCCACGAGGCGGTCATCCGCTCCTGGCCGCGGTTGCGCCACTGGCTGGACGTCGACCGCGAGGCCCTGCGCGCGCACCGCCGGCTCACCCAGGCCGCCCGGACCTGGCACGAGCTCCACCGCGACCCGGGGGCGTTGTACCGCGGCGCGCAGCTCGCCGGTGCCCGGGACTGCTCGCGGTCGGGCGGCTCGACGCTCAACCGTCTGGAGGCCGCCTTCGTGGCGGCCAGCACCACTGCGGACGACCGGCTCAGCCGCCGCAGGCGCTGGACGGTCGTCGCGCTGGCCGTGCTGACGGTCCTCTCACTGGTGCTGGCCGCGACCGCGTACGTCCAGAAGACGCAGTCCGACGCGCAGCGCCGGATCGCGGTCTCCCACGAACGGGCCGCCCAGTCCCGGCAGTACCTGGAGAAGGAGCCCGAAACCGCTGCCCTGGTCGCACTGGAGGGCTACCGGGCGGCCCGCACCACCGAGGCGCGCGGCAGTCTGCTGAGCGCCTACGGCGCCTACACGTCCAGGCAGTTCGCCGGTCACGGTAGCGCCGTCCTGGCCGTGGCGTACTCACCTGACGGCCGCACCCTGGCCACCGGCAGTGCCGACCACACCGTGAAGCTGTGGGACACCGCCACCCACCGCATGCTCGCCACCCTGACCGGCCACGGCAGTACCGTCATGACGGTCGCCTTCAGCCCGGACGGCCGCACCCTGGCCAGCGCCGGCGCCGACCGCACCGTCCGGCTGTGGAACCTCGTCTCCGGGCGCACGACGGGCATCCTCACCGGCCACACCGGCGCCGTCTGGTCGGCGGCGTTCTCCCCCGACGGCCGCACCCTCGCCACCGGTGGCGCCGACCGCACCGTCCGGCTGTGGGACGTCTCCTCCGGGCGCACGAAGGGCGTCCTCACCGGCCACACCGACTCCGTCCGGTCGGTGGCGTACCTGCCCGACGGCCACACCCTGGTCACCGGCGGTGCCGACCGCACCGTCAACCTGTGGGACACCGTCACCCCCCGGATGTCGAAGACCTTTCTCGGCCACACGGGCGCCGTCACCACGGTCGCCGTCAGCCCCGACGGCAGCACCCTGGCCACGGGCAGCGCCGACCGCACCGTCCGGCTGTGGAGTCTGACCTCGTACACCGGCACGGCCGTCCTCGACGGGCATGCGCAGGAGGTGAGCCAGGTCGCGTTCACCGCCGACGGCCGTACCCTGGCGACGATCGGCCAGGACGGCACCTTCGCCTGGTGGGACGTGGCCGAGCGGCGGATGACCGACACGTTCCACGAGACCAACTCCGCCGCCCCCGCGCTGGCCCTCTCCCCCGACGGCACCGAGCTGGCCACCACCGCCGCCGACCACATCGTCCACACCTGGGACGTCAGGACCCGCCGAACCACCGCCACCATCGGCACCGCGGACGGCACCACGACCGTCGCCGCCTACGCTCCCGACGGCCGGACGCTCGCCGTCGGCCACGTCGAAGGCTCCGTCACCCTGTGGGCCACCGACCCGCCCCGTCCCCTCGCGACCTTCACGGCACACGACCAGGACATCATGCACCTGGCGTTCTCCCCGGACGGACAGCTGCTGGCGACCGTGAGCTCCGGGAACACGGTGCGGCTGTGGGACGCCGCGTCGGGCCGCCCGGTCGCCTCACTCGAAGGCCACACCGGCAGCGTGTCGAGCGTCGCGTTCTCCCCCGACGGCCGCACCCTCGCCACCAGCAGCTACGACCGCACGGTACGCCTGTGGGACCTGGCCACCCACCGGCCGACGGCTGTCCTCCAGGGGCACACCAACATGGTTGCCCGGGCCGTCTTCTCCCCCGACGGCCGCACCCTCGCCACCAGCAGCTACGACCGCACGGTACGGCTGTGGGACCTGGCCTCGCGGGCGGAGTTCGCCGTCCTGCCCGAGGACACCGCCGCCCTCACGGCCCTGGCGTACTCCCCCGACGGCCGCACCCTCGCCACCGGCAGCGCCGACGCCACCGTACGCCTGTGGAACGTGGCGCAGCGCCGCATCGTCGCGACCCTCACCGGCCACATCAACACCGTCTTCTCCGCCGCCTTCAGCGCCGACGGCCGCACCCTGGCCACCACGGACGCCAGCGGCAGGGTCTGCCTGTGGGACGTGGCCGGGCAGCGGACCACCGCACGGCTCGACGGCCACACCAGAGGCGTGCACGGAGCCGCCTTCAGTCCCGACCGGAGCTCGCTCCTCACCGTAGGATCGGACGGGTTACGGCTGTGGCCCACGGACGCGGACCGGATCGCCGACCGCGTCTGCGAACTAAGCCGGACCAACCGGTGGTTCGGGCTCTTCCCTGAAGCGACCCTGGGCGACGTCTGCCGCTAAGCGGAAGCCGGCCGCACCACTGCCCCGGCGCCGGCCGGGGCGAGGCGGGCAGCACCGTCGCTACGCGCTGGGCGAAAGATCACATCACTCGGCTGCCTCCGTCCCACAGTGGTGACCATGCCGAACCGAGTGGCCGTCCTGTCCGACATCCACGGAGTCCTGCCGGCCCTGGAAGCAGTACTCGCCGAACCGGACGTCAGCACCGCCGATCACATCGTGCTCACCGGCGACATCACCGCCGGCCCGCAACCCGCCCAGGTTCTCGACCTCCTGACGGCCAGGACTCGTCCTATCCCGGCATCACCGGATGGGCCGACTACTTCCTCTACGCTCGCGCGACCGACGCCGACGCCCTCGCAGCCTTCGCCCCACGGGACGGACGCGGCCCCAACCCGTGACAATCGCTCCCCCTCCACGACATCCGGGAAAGGCTCACACGGCGACCCGGATCGGTGCTGCGCCGTGCTGTCCGGCCGGACCGGTGCGCCGACGAGCCGGGGTGATCCCCGCAGTCGGCTTCCTGTTCGCCGCCGACGCAGCCCCGTCGTCAGTCGACGCCTTCGACGATGCGGAAGTCGCGCTCGACGCCGTCGGCAAGTGCGGCCAGCGCCTCCTGGTAGGCCGCACTCGCGTGTGCGGCGACCGCCTGTTCGAAGCTGTCGAACTCGATCAGGACGGTGCGCCCGGCGATTCCGGCGTCGTGTGCAACGACCCGGCCACCGCGGACGAGCACCCGCCCGCCCGCGGCCTTGACGGCTGGACCAGCCAGCTTGTTGTAGGCAGCCAGCTTCTCGGGGTCCGCAATGGTGCGGTAGGCACTGACCCAATAGCCCTTGACCACGGTACCTCCTGTGTTCGGAATCGATGCTCAGAAGCATGCTCGGGTCCATGGCCAGCGCGCTGTGGGTGAGCGAGCCGACGGAGACGGCGTCGAAGTCGGACGGCTTCGATCCTCAGCTTCCCATTCGACTCGACCGGCCCGGGCCCGGCACATCGACCGGGGCCGTGATCGGATTGGTCTCGGGTGAGCGTCGGCGGGCGAGGGCGAGTCCGGCCGTCGTCGTGATCACCATCACGGCGACGCCGACCAGCGCCGCGGTCGTGTAGGCGTCGTCGTTCGGGAAGAGGCGACCCGTGGCGGTGCCGGCGGCCAGGACCAGACCGCCAACGGCGCTGCCCAGGGAGTACCCGACGCTGCGGACGACGTAGTTGAAGCTCATGGCGCTCGACGTCTCGCTCTTGGGGGTGACGGCCAGGATGACGCCGGGCACGGCGGCCGAGAAGCTGCCCACGCCGAAGCCCAGCACGCCCATGGCCGCGAGCAGTTCGGCCAGGGTGGACCGGGCGGTGGCGAACAGGACGAACCCGCCGCCGACGACGGCGGCGCTCCCGGCCAGGAGCAGGGGGCCGTCGATCCGCGTCCGGACCCGCGGCGTGAGCTTGCCGGCGACGAACCCCAGCACGGAGAACGGGATGAGGACCAGCCCCGCCACGAGGGTGGTCAGTCCGAAGCCGTACCCGGTGCCGTGCGGCGTCTGCGCGTAGCGGGTGATGAGCGTGAGCAGGAGGTACATGCCGCTCCCGCCGACGAACGTGGCGATGTTCGCCCCGGCGACCGCCGGGTGCCGTACCGCCCGGACGTCGACCAGGGGTGTCCTGGTTCGCAGTTCGGAAACGGTCCAGCCGCCGAGCAGGAGTACGGCGGCGACGGCGAGGGTCACCGCCACGGCGAGGTGTCGGCTCCACAGGCTCCTCTCGCCGGCCAGGAACAGGAGGAGGAACAGTCCACCCGCCAGGACGAGCGCACCGACCACGTTCAGGTGAGCGGAGCGGCCTTCGGGAGCTGAGGGCACGGAGCGCCACGCGGTCACGAAGGCGATGGCGGTGACGAGCACGCCGAGGCCGTAGGCGGCCCGCAGTCCGCCGAACTCGGCGAGCAGCGCGGCCAGCGGGTAGCCGACGCCGGCTCCGATGACGGAGACCACGGAGATCAGGGCGATCGTGGCCGCGCTGCGATCCCCGGGAAGATGGTCGCGGGCCACGCCCATCATCAGCGCCGTGAGACCGAGTCCGACGCCTTGGGCCGCTCTGCCCACGAGCAGCCAGGCGAACGGCAGCGGCAGCACGGTGAGCGCGCTGCCGACGACGACGATCGCCAGCGTGGCGAGAATCGTGGCCCGCCGGTGCGGGCCGGCTCCGAGCCGGCCGAGGACGGGTGTGGCGACGGCGCCGCCGAGCAGGGCGATGGTCAGCGTCCACTGCGCGCTGTCGAGGGAGACGTGGAACGTGGTCGCCACGCTGGTGATGAGCGGCGTCCCGAGGCTGGCGACCGCCGCCACGACCAGGGCGATGAACATCAGGGCGGGGACCAGCGGACGTGCCTCGGAACGTATCGGGGCCGTGCTCATGGGCCGGTCATGAGCCTGGGCCCCGGTCACCGGTCCGAGTCCTCTCGGGTGCGGCTTTCGAGCTCCGCCAGATGCAGCAGCGCCGGAAGGGCTGCTGCCAGGGCCTCGACCTCGTCACCGGTGAGTTCCTCGATCAACCGCGCGTACGCGTCGACGCCCGCCCGGCGTCGCGTCCGGACGTACGACGCGCCGGCCTCGGTCAGGCACACCAGCGTGACCCGCTTGTCGGACGGATCGCCCTTCCGCTCGACCAGCCCGGATTCCTCCATCACCCGCACCAGGACGGTCATCGCGGGCTGGGTGACGCCCTCGGCCACCGCCAGATCGGTGATCCGTCGCGGGCCGGTCTTGTCCAGGGTGGCCAAGGTGGCGGCGGACGTCAGGCTCATGTCGCGGGGAAGGCGTCTCACGGCCCTGGTGGCCAGACCGTAGAGGGCTGACCCGATGGCATCGGAAGCGCCGTGCGCGGCGTCTCGGCGGCTCATGCCTGAAGCATAACAGGTTTATATGAATCCTTTATGCATCTCCCGGCCGGGGTTCGGCGACGCATCCCGGCGGCATCCTGGTGGGCCCGGACAGTCGTGGAGTCCACACCGATCAGGGACAGGTCCACCTCACCGCGCCTCGCGGCACGCCAGGACCGGGCACGATTCCTGGGCCGTGCTGGATCGAGAAGCGCAGGCCCCTCACCAGGACAACCTCACGGTCCAGAGTGGCAGTCAGGTCGGTGCTCTCGCCGGGTGTTGCCTCTTCGATCCCGTCCGGCAGCTTGATGGATCCGTCGATGATCGTCGGCCGGGACGGCGCACGGCACGCGGTGAAGGTACTCCACGAACGCGGCGCCAGCGCGCCCGAGGCCGTCCACGACCTCACGGTCGACGGCCCGCGAACCTGCGGTACGACGGGCTCCCCGAACACGTTTCGCCGGCCCTTCCCGCAGGCGGGAGGCATGCCCTGTGGCTCGTGGGGCAGACGGGAGTGGCGGTGCACGGTCTGCCCCACACAGGCCGTGCACCGTCGTCAGTGCCCGTGCGGT
Organism: Kitasatospora sp. NPDC058406; assembly: GCF_042722765.1. Lineage (NCBI taxonomy): Bacteria > Bacillati > Actinomycetota > Actinomycetes > Kitasatosporales > Streptomycetaceae > Kitasatospora > Kitasatospora sp. NPDC058406. The sequence goes on along the minus strand of NZ_JBHXKE010000157.1, from coordinate 14,706 downwards.
GCGACGGCCACCGGATACCTCCGCGCCGTGCGATCGGGAGCCGTTCGGCGCCCTGCGGTACCGGCCCGGCCAGGCCGGGTCAAGCACGGCTCCGTCCGCGTCCGTACGCCGGGCGTGCCGCTCACGGAGTCCCGTCCTGCAGCGGCTTCACGCCGGCCACGCCGTAGAGGATCCTCTCGGACTTGCCGCTGCGCATCCGCACGCCGTAGCCGCGTCCCACGGACCACGAGACGAGGTCCCGGACGACCGGGACGACACCGAAGACGTCGACGGGAACGCCGTGGGCCGCGCACGCCTCGACGATCCGGCGGGGGGCGATGAACGCCCGGTGGTCGTGGGAGCCCTTGGGCGCGGCCCAGGTCAGCGGCAGGCCTTCCCCCAGCGTGATGACCGAGAGCCGGGCCAGGAAGGTCTCGGCGATGGTGTCCATGACGAGGGTGCCGCCGGGCTTGAGCAGCCGGCAGCACTCGGCGATCACGTCGAAGGGGCGCGCCACGTGTTCGAGGCAGTACCCGGCCACGACGACGTCCGCGCAGCCGTCGGGAAGCGGGATGTCATGGATGTCGTGGATCAGGACCTCGTCGACGCCGTGCCGCAGCGCCACCTCCGCGCTCCTGACGGACACGTCGACGCCGATGTGCCGGTAGCCCTTGTCCGCGATGTGCGGGTGCAGCAGACCTCCGCCGCAGGCCACGTCGACCAGCAGGGCGCCGGGGCTGCGGGCCGGGGGGATGTGCTCGGCCCGGGTGCGCGCGCACCAGTGGAGGATGGCGAGCGGGCCCCGGCGCTGCCACCACAGCGTCGACCAGGAGTCGTACTCGGCCGGCTCCGCCGTCGCGGGACCGCCGGTGATCGTGGGGGTCCCGGAGGACTTCCGGGAGCGGCGCGTGTGCAGGGCGACCGCCCAGAGCGCGAGCGCGTCGGCGCGGACGTTCGCGGGAGGTCCGTCGCCGCTCCGCCGCTGGTGACGCAGCAGGAAGGCGACGGCGGCGTCGGTGCGCGGCCCGTCGAGGACCCCGGTGGTGTGGGCGGCGATGACGCACCGGGCGGTCTGCGCCACCGTGCTCGGCGTAGCCGTGGCCGGGGTCGCCGTACCCGGGTCGCTCGGCCGTCCGGGGGTGCCGGGGGCTCCCGCGGTGTCCTCGCTCCACCCGCCGTCCGGGTTCTGCTGCTGGTAGATCCACTCCATCGCGCCCTCCACCGCGAGGTGCCCGGCTCCGATTCCGGCGGCTTCGAGCCCGAGCAGGACCTCGGAGGTTTCGCGGAGTCGGCCGCCGCGGCCGTCGTTCCAGAACCCTTCGACGGCCTGCTGCGCCAGCAGGCGGCGGACGGCGCGGCCCACGGCCGGATGCCAGCCGTATCCCTCGGCGCACAGCGCCTCGACGACGTGGGCGGTGACGCCCGGCTCCGGGGGTGCGACGACGCCCGGGCCGGCCGCGGCCCACCGGCCGGGCCGAGCGGAGCGGTGGATGCCGTCGCGCGACCAGCCACCGTTCGCGGACTGCCGTCCGAGGAGCCACAGGACGCCTTCGGCGACGGCGGTGTCCACCTCGCGGGCGCGCGGCGCGTCGACGGCATGCAGGGCGGTGAGGACGAGCGCGGTGCCGGCCACGTCGGACACGCTCATGGGGGCGAGGACGGGCCGGTCGGCCGTGCCGCCGTCCCGGCCGGACAGCAGCCGGTCGAGCGCGCGGTCCACCGCCGGGTCCGAGCCGGCCCGCTCCCCCGCAGCGGCCAGGGCCCGCAGGACGACGGCGGCGTCCACGGCGGCCGCCGGGCGAGCGAGGACGTCCTGCCGGGCCAGGGCGTCGAGCGCGGCGCGTACGGCGGGGTGCCGGGTGCCGTGGCCCAGGGCCCACAGGGCGAGCGCGCAGACGGCCGTGTGCGGCCGGTCGCCGCCCCAGTTCCCGGCGCTCTCCTGCCCGTCGAGCAGGAGGCGCTCCGCCTCGCCCAGCGCGTCGCGACGCAGGGGCGGCGGAGCGGTCCGGCCGAGGGCGTGGGCGGTGCGCAGCACGGCGGTGACCGCGGCTCGGCGCAGGCCGGCGCGCTCGCGCCGACCGACCCGCAACGGCTCTGTTTCGATGGGGAGTTCGCGTACCGGGCGGACGGATCCCAGCACGCCGACCGCAGCGGCGAGCGCGCGAGCAGGGCCGTCCGAGCCGCCGGCGGCGGTGGCCCGGGAAGGGCCGTTCGAGCCGCCGGCGGCGGGGGCCCGGGAAGGGCCGTTCGAGCCGCCGGCGGCGGGGGCCCGGGAAGGGACGAGCAGTTCCGGGGGCAGGAGCCCGAGAGCGTTCCAGCCGACCGCTCCGGTGATCGCCAGCAGGAGGTGGGCGGGTTCGGGCTCCAGCGCCCGGATGCCGCCGTGCCGCCCGGTGAACCGCGCGGCGCGGTCGAGGACCGCGTGGTCCGCGGTACGGCCGAGGACCTGGAGGGCGAGGTGGGTGAGCACGGTCGTGGACAGGTCGGAGGGCCCGCCGACCTGTCGGGGGAAACCTCCGTCGGCGTTCTGCCGAGCGGTGATCCACTCGTGCTGCTTCGCTTCCCGGACCGGGTCGACGGCGTCCAGGAGGCGGTGCACGAGGAGGCCGACGGCTTCCCCGTGGACGTCTCCGGCCGCGCCGTCGACGCTCGCGTCGGCCTCCTCGTCCTGCCGGTCGGCCAGGGCCGCGCGTGCGGCCGCGAGGACCTCTTCCGCCGTGCGCCCGGACCCGTCGGCTCGCGGGTCGCTGCGCTGCCCGGTCACCGGGCCTCGCTCCCCTCGCGGGCGCCGTACGACGGGCCGGCGGGGCGGCGGAGGGACACGGCGGCTGCGGGCGCGGGGAGGTGGGGCGCGGGGAGGTGGGGCGCGGTCGCCATGAAGGCAGAGAGTTCGGGTGCGGTGGCTACGGGTGCGGTGTCCAAGGTCAGCGGGCCTCCTGTTCGTCCGGGCGGACGGTGGCGGTTCACCATGTGACGGGCAGGGTCTCGGGTCCCCGGAAGAGCAGACCGGTCTTCCACTTCACGGAGTCCGGCTCGCCGGCGAGCCCGATGTCGGGCATCCGCGCCAGCAGTGCGCCCAGCGCGGCCTGGAGCTCCATCCGCGCCAGGGCCGCGCCCACGCAGCGGTGCGGGCCGTGACCGAATGCCAGGTGCTGGCGGGCGGTGGAACGGGTGAGGTCGAGGAGGTCGGGCCCGTCGAAGATCCCCGGGTCCCGGTTGGCGGCGTTGGTCGAGGTCAGCACCGGCCGGCCGGCCGGCACCGTGCCGCCGCCGAGGTCGACGTCGGTCGTGGCGTAGCGCGGGTAGGCGGCGCAGACCGTGAGCGGGGTGAACCTGAGCAGTTCCTCGACGGCGTCGGGGAGCAGTTCCGGGCGGGCCTTGAGGAGCGCCAGCTGGTCGGGGTGGGTGAACAGGACGTAGGCGAAGTTGGCGATCTCGTTCGCCGTGGTCTCGTAGCCGGCGATGAGCAGCAGCATGCACAGGAAGACCAGTTCGTCCTCGGACAGCCGGTCGTCCTGGTCACGGGCCGCGACCAACTCGCTGATCAGGTCGTCGGCCGGATCTGAGCGCCGAGCCTGGACCAACCCGCCCATGTACGCCAGGAGTTCACCCATGCTCTCGATCCGGGCCTGTCCGTTGTCGCCGCCGACGAGTTGGTTGACCTCCGTGACCCACCCGTGGAACCGGTGGCGGTCCCGGTACGGGACCCCGAGCAGGTCGCAGATGACACCGATGGGGAACGGGACGGCGAAGTCCCGGACGAGGTCGGCCGGCGGCCCGGTCCGGACCATCGTGTCGACGAGTGAGGCGGCCAGCCGTTCGGCCGACGGGCGCATCAGTTCCGCGCGCTGGGCGGTGAACGAGGCCGCGATGAGGCGGCGGATGCGGGGGTGGTCGGGCGGGTCCATGTCCATCAGGCCCAGCGGCACCAGGTCGGGGGTGACCCGGGGCTGGTCGGTGCCCTCCGGCACGGACCGGCGGAAGCGCGGGTCCGTGAACACCGTCCTGACGTCCTCGTAGCGGGTGACCATCAGGCCCGGATCGCCGTACGGCATGCGGACCGGGCACAGCGGTTCGCTCGTCCGCGCCCGCTGGTAGAGCTCGTGCAGGTCGAGCGCATGGACCGGCGTGAACGGATAGGGCCGCTCCTGCCCGGTTCCCTCTTTCTCCGCACGCCCCCCGTCGCGGCTCTCGGTACTCATGCCCCACCCCCATTGTCCGGAAGTCCGTTTCCCGGCTCCACCGGGCCGATGACGGCGGACACTAACAGGCCGGTGCCGGGTTCGCAGGGGTCACCGGTGTCCCCACCGGACATCGGTGTCTCTGGACGGAGGCGCATTGCGCGACTTCAATCTGCCGGGTGTCCGGAAGTCGGCCGGGGACCGCGGCCACCGCTCGTTCCAGCGCACTGCGAACCCGACGACGTCGCACTCGGACCCGTTTTCCAGGGCCGTCCGCCAAGGGGGAATAATCAAGAATGCCGGAATCCCGGTTGGAAAGGTCCGAGCCCTCGACCGCCGCTCCCCCGACTTCCGCACGCCCGCTCCCACGGGTGCGGGCGTGGGTTTCGGCGATGGGGCTGCAAATGACCGCGGTGGTGCTGCTCCAGGTGCTGTTCGCACTCTCCGTGGCCCGCCACCTCGGCCCCCTCTCCACGAGCAGGGCCCTGCTCACGCTGGCCCTGTTCGTGCCGGAGTCCGTCTCCCGGCGCCTGCTCAACGACTACGACGATTTCAAGCGCGGCGTGGACGTGCCGGAAACGGCCCGGCGAGGCAGCGCCCTGGCCACCGGCCTTTCCATGCAGCGCGTACGGGCGGTCGGCCTGGCCTGCTTCACGGCCGGAATCCTGGCGCTGGGCTGGCTGCTGTACACGGCGAATCCGTGGTCGTTGGCCCTGCTCCCGCTCTCGTTCGCCGTGCTGGTGTATTCCGGCGGGCCGGTCCCGCTCGGACACCACGGGCTCGGCGAACTCATGGACTTCGTCGTCTGCGGTTTCTACGTCGTGGCCGTCGTGATCTGGGTCAATGTCCAGCAACTGCCCTTCGCGGCCGTGATGGCGGCGGTCGCCGCGGGATTCCTCTTCGCCGCGACGATGTTCCACAACGATCTGCGGGACAGTGTCGAGGACCTCAGGGCGGGAAAGCGCACCCTCGCCCATGCACTGTCACCGCGCGCCTCCAAGATCTGCTACGCGGTGTTCGTGCTCGCACCGTACCCGTGCCTCGTCCTCGTCGCGCATGCGCTCGACTCCTGGCGATTCGCCGCTCCCCTGGCCACCCTTCCCTACGCGGTCTGGCTGGTCGTCGGGGTGACGCGGTCCCGACTGGGAGGAACGATGCCGTCGTGGATGCACCTGCCGCGGCTGCTGGCGTCGGTCTTCGCCCTGCTCTCCCTGGCCGTATGGATATGACGAATCATCACATAACTCCGACCGTGGTCGAGGTGGTCACCGAATGTCTGTCCTGTGCCCTCCAGCGGTGCACTTCCCCGAGCACGAGGTCACCCTCGCGGACACGCTCGCGACGGCACGCCGGCTGCATCCGCGGCATCCACGCCTGGACACCGTCCTGCGTCTGATCGAGAACACCGGGGTGCGCACCCGTCGCCTCCTCCAGCCCCTGGACCTCACCCTCGCCCACCCCGGCGTCGCCGCACGCACCGGCCTGTACTGGGAGGCGGTGCGCACCCACCTGCCGGCCCTGGTCACGGAGGCGCTGGAGCGGGCCGCGATGTCCCGCGACCAGATCCACGCCGTGGTCTTCGTGTCGTGCACGGCCTTCACCATGCCGTCCCCGATCGTCTGGATGATCAACGAGTTGGGGTTCTCCACCGACGTCGACCAGATTCCGCTCGCGCAGCTCGGTTGCGCCGCGGGCAGCGGCGCGATCAGCGCCTCCGCCCGCTACTGCCGGGCCCATCCGGACCGCAACGTCCTGATCGTGGCCTTCGAACTGTGCTCGCTGTGCTACCAGCCGACCGATACCGACGTGGGCGCGCTCCTCTCGGCCGGCCTCTTCGGCGACGGCTTCGCCGCGGCGGTGATGCGCGGCACGGCCCGCTCGGGCCTCAGGATCGAGCGGTCGGCGTCCGAGACCATCGCGAGCACCGCGGACTGGATCTCCTACGACGTCCGGGAGACCGGATTCCACTTCCGTCTGGACAGCCGGGTCCGGCACACCATGCGCGCAGTCACTCCGGCCATCGGCAAGGTGGTGGAGGAGGCGGGCTGGAGCACCGGAGAGCTGGACTTCGTCCTGGCCCACGCCGGTGGCCCGCGCATCCTGGACGACCTCACCCGGTTCCTCGACATCGATCCGGCGCTCCACCGGTTCAGCCGGGCGGCGCTCTCGGAACACGGCAACACCGCGAGTGTCCTGATCTTCGACTCGTTGGCGCGGTTCTGGGACGACGGGGCGGCCCGGCCGGGTGCGCGCGGCGTCATCGCGGGCTTCGGCCCCGGGGTCAGCGCCGACTTCTCCCTGGGGGTGGTCCTGTGAAAGGCGGTCGAGGTCCTGCCGGGTCCGTACGCGGGAGGCCGGGCGCGCCGCCGGTGGTGCTGATCACCGGCTGCTCCTCCGGCATCGGCCGGGCGGTCGCCCTCCGGGCCGTGCGCGCGGGATTCACCACCGTGGCGACCGCCCGGAAGCCCGAGTCGCTGGCCGAACTCGAAGCCGCGGGCTGCCTGGTGCGCGCACTGGACGTGACCGACGCCGAGGCCCGCCACCGGGTGGTGGAGGAGCTCGACAAGAAGCACGGCGGGGTCGACGCGCTCGTCAACAACGCCGGCTACGGCGAGTTGGGCCCCTTCGAGGAGGTCCCGCTGGATCGCTGGGACCGGCAGTTCCAGACCAACGTCTTCGGTCCGGTGGCACTCACCCAGCTCGTCCTGCCGGGGATGCGGGAGCGCGGGTACGGACGCATCGTGAACGTCAGCTCCCTGGCCGGAAAGATCGTGCTGCCCGTGGGCGCCGCGTACCACGCGAGCAAGTTCGCCCTGGAGGCCGCGATGGAGGCGCTCTGGCTGGAGGTGCACCGGTTCGGCATCGAGGTGAGCCTGGTACTGCCGGGCGCCGTGAACTCCCGCTGGGCGGACAACGTCCCGGAGCAGAACGAGTACGCCTCCGGCGCGTACGGCGACCTGGTGTCCGAGTTGGCGAGGCAGATGGCCGAGCGGCTGCCGCGCGGCGCCTCCGTCGAGTACGCGTCGTCGGTGGTGATGCGCGCGCTCACGGAGAGCCGTCCGCGTCTGCGCTACCCGGTGGGAGCCGACGCACGCGTCCTGCTGCCGCTCAGCCGGATGGTGCCCGCGCGACTGTGGTCGGCGTGGGTGCGCAGCCACTTCCCCTCGATCCGGCACCCCGCGCCACGGCCCGTGAACCCGCCGACGGTCGACCGGACCCGCCGATGACCGCGGCGCCGCACCCCGGACGCGGGATCCGTGCGCTGGGGGCCGGGTTGGCACGGACCGGTTCCGCCGTCCGGCCGTCGGACACGGGGTCCCGCGTGGCGGTGGCCGGGGTGCTGGTCGGTGCGGCCGGGCTGGCCGCGGCGTTCAGGGGGCCGCGGCGGGCGCACTGGAGCACGCTCGCGCTGACGCACGGCGCACTGGGGCTGGCCGCGTCGGTCGTGGAACCGTCCGCCCGGCACCGGTCCGCGGGGCGGGAGGACGTCGTGACGGCCCTGCGCATCGGCGCGGGCATGGTCGCGGGGAGCGTGCTGCTCGACGCGGTGGTGCGACGCGCCGTGCCCAGGATCGCGGCCGACGCGGAGTCCCTGCGGGCGCTCACCGCCACCGCGGACCCGCTGCGGATGTGCGCGCACCTGCTGCTGGTGATCGCCCCCGCCGAGGAGCTCTTCTGGCGGGGCCTGGTGCAGGGCCGCCTCACACGCCGGCTCGGCGCCGGCCGGGCCGCCGCCGCCACCACCCTGCTGTACGGCCTGGCCCACGTACCGACCGGCAACGCGGCCGTGACCGGCGCCGCCGCCGGCCTGGGCGGCAGCCTGTCGCTGATGCGCGCCCGGGGCGCGAGCCTCGAACGCCTCGCGCTGGTCCACGCGTTCTGGGTGGTGCCGACGCTCCTGGCCGAGCGCGCCCGCGGCGCCGACGGCACCCCCCGGGGTCCCGCCGCACCCAGGCCCGCGCTCGACCACGGCACGCACCACCACGGCACGCACCACCGCGGCGCCGCCGACGAGAAGGGTCCCGCCATGACGACAGCCCCGGCCGGCCGACGGACCGGCCGGACCGTGACTCTGTGGGGGCGGTTCGCCCAGCGCGTGAACAACGCGGTGCACATCGCCCTGTACGAGCGGACCGGCGGGCGGCTGGGCGGGCGGATGCTCGGCAACCAGGTCGGCATCCTGACCACCGTGCGGCCCCGCGACGGCGCGCCGTACTCCGTCCCCCTGTTCACCTTCCGCGACGGGGCGGATGTCATCGTCGTCGCGTCGTACCGGGGGTCGTCCGGCGATCCCCGGTGGTTCCGCAACCTGCTGGCCGATCCGGACGCGGTCCTGCGCGTCGGCGGCCGCGTGCAGGCGGTGCGGGCGCGGGTGCTGGAGGCGGAGGAGCGGGCCGCCGCGTGGCCGCGCGTCGTGCGCGGCTTCGAGGGGTACGCGGACTACCAGCGCCGCACGACGCGGGAGATCCCCCTGGTCCGGCTGTCCCCGCGACCGGAGCACAGCTGAGGTGCCGGCCCCCGAGGAAGCCTCCCCCTCCCCCCTCGCCGTTCACGCGGGCCAGGCGCTGTACACCCGGTCCTTCCTGCGGATCTACGACACCCTCGTCTACCGCGTCAACTCCCCGCTCACCTGGCGCTGTCCGAAGGAGCGCCTCGTCGCGCTCTACGACCGGCACGTCTCGGGCAACCACCTGGACGTCGGCGTCGCCTCCGGGGTGCTGCTCGACGAGTGCCGCTTCCCCGTCCCGGCGCCTGACCTCACGCTGATGGACCTCAACCCGTCGTCGCTGGCCGCGGCGGACCGGCGCCTGCGCCGCTACCGTCCGCGGCTCCACCGGGCCGACGTGCTGCGGCCGTGGGGACTGCCACACGGGTCAGTGGACTCCGTCGGCATGTGCCACCTGCTGCACTGCCTGCCGGGGACGCTCGCGGACAAGGCCGTGGTCCTCGAACACGCCAGGCGGGTGCTGAAGCCGGGCGGCACGCTGTTCGGCGCGACCATCCCGGGCTCGGGGGTCGACCACAACCGATCGGCTCGGCTCCAGCTGGGCCTGGCCAACCGGCACGGGATCATGTCCAACCGGCTGGACCGACCGGAGGACCTCGACGCGGCCCTCGCCGCCGTCTTCCCCGAGCACGAAGTCGTGGTGACAGGCTCGGTGGCGCTCTTCTGGGCGCGAACGGGATAAAGAGGACGCAGCCCTGTGATCGACGGGGAAGGGCTGCCCGGCATTCGCCATGGCGGGACAATCCCCCGGCCCCGCCGAACCGTTGACCCACTGCAATGCCGCAGACATGCTTGTCGTGTAATTGTCAGCAAGGACTTGTCGAGACGGCATTATATTCGCACGTGAGCTGGTGCGGGCACACTCGTTCCTGAGTGGCCCGAAGTGGACCACCGTGAGGGGGAAACTCGGTGTTCGGTCCAAATCGGACGAACGTGGCACGCACGCTCCAAACATCGAAGGACGACAGGCGCAACGGCGGCCGGTACCCCCCACCGCAGCGCCCCGGGAAACGGCCGGGACAAGCCCTCGCCTCCGAGAGGGGTTTGCCGATTTCCGACCGCGCTCCGGCCGGGGCCTCCGTACCACCCGGTGGAGCCCCCCAGTCCGGCCGGGTTCCGGCTCCCGGCGGACGGGAGCCGGCGGAGCGTGGCGAGCCGGCCGGAAGAAGACCCGGCGCAGCAGCAGATCCGGCCACACCGCCACAGGAACACGGACACTTCCACGACGCGTACGAGGCCGTGCGGATCCTCTCCGGCAAGTGGGTCTTCGCCGTGCTGATCCAGCTCGCCGGAGGGCCGCACTACCACAACGACCTGGCGCGTTCGACGGGCATGGCCGAGAACAAGCCCCTGGACCGCGCCCTGCGCCGCCTCCTCCACATGCGCCTGGTCGCCCGCACGGTACACAACGCCGGCGGCTCCGCACCCCGGGTGTCCTACCAGCTCACACCACGCGGCCATTCCGTGCTGCCGATCATCGACGAACTGGCGGGGTGGTGGCAGGCGACGGAACGTCCCGAGGGCTGAGGCCCGTGCTCCGCGCCAGGCCCCGGCACGGCACGGCGGCCGACAGCAGCCGGACGGACCACGGCCTCACCGCCGACGGCGGTGAGGCCGTGGTCCCGGCGAGGACACGAGAGCGTGCACCGCACGGCCCTGCCCTGCCGCGCAGCACCTCTCCGCGCGTCGGCCACCCCGTCGACGGGCCCGGCCCCGGCCGTCGAGCGCTTCGACGCCATCGACAGCGGGTCCGTCGTCGCGCCCGGCCCGGAGCACCGGGGACGTGTGGTGCGGTTCCGCGGACTCCGGGCGGACCACGCCCACATCGAACCGCCGCTCAGCCCTTCGCGAGCACGGCGTCGACGACCTCGTCCACGGTCATCTCGGAGGTATCGAACCACCCGCCCTCGCCGTCGAGTTCGGCACGCAGCGCCTGCTCCAGGAACGACCAGCCGCCCGCCGGCACCCCAACCGGGCAGGCCGGCGGCAGTCGTACTGTCCTGCTCCGGCCACCGCACGGCATCACCACGCGAGCTCAAAGACGTCACTGAAGAGAATCCGAAACAACGGACCTTTCTCGAGCGGGCCACCAGGCCGCTCCGGGAATTCGACAGAAATCTTCGACTGCGGTCCCGAAAGAAAGGTGAACCCCCGCTCCGAGAGCAGACTATGGATCCGAACCTCGTCCGTCCTGAAGTCGTCCACGATCGGAGTCAGAACCACTCGCGACGACCACCAGTGGGCCCGCGGAGCCCTGAACAACATGGCATAGGGCCCCACCATGGACAGTAGAAGATGCCAGCTGCCCGACGCTGCCGACACCTCGTAGTAGAAGCACACGTCGCCGTCGAGATGGGTGTTGTCCCTGACCTCTGCGAAAGCCGACAGGTTATCGACGAGGGCCTTGTACGGCTGCTTCCGGTAAGTTCGGGTGGCGAAGGCGAAATCCGGGTCACCGAGCGAACCGTACGATCGACGAGCATCTGCCAGAACCGATGAGAGCAGGAGATCGTCTTCCATTTCCTCCACCTTCCGACTTCACTTAATTCACCAGTGTGCCATGGATCTCAGCCCTGCCGTTCTTTTTGTCGATCCTTCGTGCCGCACGGACCTTGCGCTTCGGCATGCTGCACGCTACTTGCGGGCTGACGCCGATGTTCCGGCGCAGCCGGATACTCGGTACCGCAATCGGAATACCGAGATCCGCCTATCAAGCAAGGGACCGTCGTCTCAGAATGGCGGGATGATCGCCACGAATAGCCTGCACCAGCACACACCCGCCACCGACCCACAGGGCCCGCGCTCCGCCCTCCCACAGCGCGGCGCGGCCGGAGACCGCGGTCAGCCACCACCGCAGGGGCCCCGCCACGGTCGCCGCCACCGACCGTGGTGATCACCGCCCTCGCTCGGACGTTTTAACAGACAGGTGGCCATGCGGGTGGAGGAGCCCGCCGATCGCGAGGACAACCGGTTCCGCGCCCCGGCACTCCCTCGCGCACCTGCGGCGATCGAGCGGGCGGGCCGCCGTCAGACGGGACCCGACGACGATCCCTGGCGGACGGGTTGTGCCACGCGCCGGCCGCGGACGCCCTGATCGGCAGCGCCGGCACCGGGCTGCAGCGTCCTCGGAGACCCGGGTTGGCGTCGCCACATGAGCCCTGGGGAAATTTTCTGATGATCCATTAGACGAATGGTCGACTGTCGGCCTTGCTGTGCGAGGATCGTTCGTAGGGCCTGGGAGGTCGGGCCGTGTCTCCGAAGGCGCTGGAGGTAGGCATGGCGGGTGATCAGTGGCGCCTTGAGGCCTGTCTTACGCCGGACACCGTCGAGGTGACGGTGTCAGTTCACGGCTCCGAGCACCGGGTCCGCGGCTTGTTCAACCGCTCTTCGGAGCGTTCGGCACTGGTGAGCAGGGCCAAGGGGAGTCCGGTCGTGGTGATGTGCGCGAGTCAGCATGCTCAGGACAGTTGGGTGGTCATCGCCGGCAGGCGCGAGGTTCCGCTGGTGGTCCGTGAAGTGGCAGGCCTCCCTGTGGGCGTCATGGTGTTGCCTGCTTCGGCACGGCGAGTGACGGTGCGGTGTACGGACTCCGCTGGACAGGTCAGGGTCGAAATACGACGTGCTTTCCCCCGCCTGCCTTTCCGACCGGTCAGGCCGGCGGCTCGGAGGTCGGCCGAGTACCGGTGAGAGGGTGGGGCGGACCGCTCCCGGCCCGCCCCGAGGGACCCGTCAGGCCGGTCGCTCAATCCTGAACGGGTTTGCAGTCGCTCCGGCCCGGAAGTCGCTCAAGGTGGGCGGCAGCCGTTCCGGGCGAATCCGGTCCATCACAGCCCCGTCATCGGGATTCGACGGCATGCCGAGCGTGACGACGGGGCCGGTCCGCTTCTCCCCGATTTGCTGGACCGGCATCACGGACCGGCCCTGTGAGACGCCGGCGGCCGCCTGTCAGTCGCTCGGCCCCGTCGGCGCTCCCCGGTGACCAGAAATACGGTCAGGAGATTGTCGGACGACCGCAGGGATATCGTCTCGCAGAGCGTCGCTTTCCGTCGGACAGGTATGCCCGTCGCGCCGCTGCTCATAGCAAGGGAGACTCGCATGTCGGCACCCACCGAGCCGGCGGCCCGCTGATTGAATGCCGAGCGGTCCGCTTTTCGCATCCGCCCGGAAGGGGTCGTGGCTGTTGCCCGGCCGGCGGAGGTGGCGCGTGCGGCACGAAGTACTGCGGCGCCGCCGGTCAGTGCGCGGCGGCCGCCGCGCGCAGCGCCGCGAGGACGCGGTCGGTGTCCGCGGCGGTGGTGCGCCAGTTACTGAAGGCCGCTCGAACGGCCGGCACCCCGTCCAACACCGTCGGCGTCAGGAACGCCTCCCCGGAGGCCGCGACGCGGCGCAGCAGTGCGTCGATGTCGTCCTGTGCGGGGTGGCCGGCGAGGGTGAAGCAGACGACGTTGAGGCGCACCGGTGCCAGCAGCCGGAATGCCGGTTCCGCGGCGAGGGCCGTGCCGAGTCGGGCCGCTTCGGTGCAGGTGCGCTCGACGATCTCGCGGTGTCCCGTGCGGCCGTAGGCGGTGAGGGCGAACCAGGCGGGCAGGGCGCGCAGCCGCCTGGAGTTCTCGGGGGCCAGGTGGACGGGGTCCGGGTCGGCGGTCGGGGCGCCGAGGTAGGGCGAGGTGTTGTGGAAGGCGGCGACTTGCAGGTCCTGGCGGCGGGTGAACTGCACGGCGGCGTCGTACGGGACGTTCAGCCACTTGTGGAGGTCGACGCAGACCGAGTCTGCCGCGTCCAGGGCGGCCACGAGGTGCTCGTGCGCCGGTGAGAGCGCTGCGAAAGCGCCGAACGCGGCGTCGACGTGCAGCCAGAACGGGTACTGCTCGCGCAGTGCGGCGATCGCCTGCAGATCGTCGAAGTCGACGGTGTTGACCGTGCCCGCGTTCGCGACGACCACGGCCGGGCGCCCCTCCAGCGCCGCCAGTTCATCGGCGAGCGCCCCCACGTCGACCGCCTCCCGGCCCTCCAGCGTCCGCACCCGCCGCAGTGCGCCACGGCCGAGCCCGAGCACGGACAGCGCCTTGCCGATGCTCGAATGCGCGGCGCCCGACAGGACCTCGACCGGCCCGAGAGCGGCGAGGCCGTCCCGGGTGACGCTGACGCCGCGCTGCTCCCCCACCCACTCGCGGGCGACGGCGAGGCCGACGAGGTTCGACATGGTCGCGCCGCTGACGAAGACGCCCGTGTGGGCCTCGCTCAGTCCGAAGAGACCGCGCAGCCAGCCGACCGTCTCCTGCTCCAGGTCTGCTGCGGCCGAGCCGATGCGGTTGCTGACGTTCTGGTCGAAGGCGGACGTCAGCCAGTCGCCGGCGAGGGCCGCCGGGGTCGCGCCGCCCGTGACGAAGCCGAGGTAGCGCGGGCCGGCACTGCCGCTGAAGCCCGGCTCCCACCGCTCGGCGAACAGCTTCAACGCGCCGTCGGCGCCGCTGCCCTCCACCGGGAGCGGCAACCCGGCAACGGTCGTCCCGTCACCGGCCCGCACCACGGGACGGTCCCCGATGCCGGCGAGCACGTGCGCGGCACGATCACTCACCGCGTCGAGGAGTTCGCGCAGGCGGTCGAGGTCTTCACCGAGTCGAGGATGCATACCCACAGCCTAGAGCCGAGCCCGCTCCCCCAACCAGCACTACGTCCCGCACGAGGGATCCTGACAACCCACCAGGCGAGGACCCCTCAGGACCCTCGCCGGACCGTGGCCGCAGGAACCACAGGCGGGTAGAAGCCCGTGAGTCCTGCGGGCCCTTCACGGTCGTTGCCCACCGCCCCGAGCGTGACCTCGCCCGGTCCAACGCCAACCCGGTCGACATGGACGCCAGGCGCCGGCTCGACTCGGTGGGCGAGTCCGTGCACGTCCCCGGGGCACACCCGCGGATCGACCGCACCCACCCGGAGCCTGACGAGGTCGCCGAGACCGATGTGGCGCACTTCGGGCCCGGAACGGCTCCCCCGGGGGTCGGGCCCCACGGGGGGGGGGGGCAGAATCGGGCGTGGGAC
>NZ_JBHXKE010000156.1:18115-22122 GCF_042722765.1 Kitasatospora sp. NPDC058406 | reverse complement strand
GAATTCCCCCATTCACCAGATCTGACGGTCCCGGTTAGGCCGATACGGCCCCCCGAACGGCCGCACCGCCCCCGGCGGGTGGGACGCCGGGGGCACCACACCCGAACCACCCGCACCACCCGCACCACGAGCTCCCACGCACCGCCACGCACACCCGCGCACCTCCGAACACACCGAGCGCGTCCCCCGGAACGGACGGCCCCCTCCCCGGAGTCAGGGCCCTCATAGGGGGACGGCCAGGGGGATCGGACCCGGACGGAGCCACCAGACTCGTCGCATCGTCCGCGGCCGGGGCCATCGCCTCCTCCCGCGGAGCGGGCAGGCCTGACGCCGCCCACCGTTCCCCCCGCCTCGCGCAGGATCGAGAAAGAACCCATGTACAGCAGACGTCGATTCCTCCGTCTCCCCGTTGCCGCCACCGTCGCCGGCCTCATCGGCCCGGCCGTCCTCGTGGGCTGCTCCGACTCCTCCGCCCCGCCCTCCGCGAAGAGCGGCGGCGGCACCCTGCGCTACGGCGCCGCGGTCGAGCCCGACAGCTGGGACCCGCACGCCGCGTCCACCGCCGTCACCGGGCGGCTGCTGCGGCCGGTGCTGGAGTCGCTGGTCTCGCTGGCGCCGGACGGGACGGTCAAGCCGTGGCTGGCCGAGTCGTGGACGGTGTCGCCCGACGGACTGACCTACACCTTCACGCTGCGCACCGGCGTGACGTTCAGCGACGGCACGCCGTTCGACGCGGCGGCGGTGAAGGCGAACTTCGACCACATCACGGCGCCCAAGACGGCCTCCAAGCGGGCGGCGGGCCTGCTCGGCCCCTACAAGGACACCGAGGTGATCGACCCGCGCACCGTGGCCGTCCACCTGACGGCCCCGCACGCCTCCCTCCTCAACGCGGTGGGGAGCACCTTCCTCGGCTTCCACTCCCCCGTCGCGCTGCGCGACCACGTGGGCGACCTCTCCTCCGGCGGCCCGTTCGTCGTCGGCACCGGTCCGTTCACCTTCGAGTCGGTGACGCCCGGCCAGCAGGCCGTCTTCAAGCGCCGGCCCGACTACGCGTGGGCCCCGCCCACCGCCGCCCACCAGGGGCAGGCGAAGCTGGAGAGCATCGTCGTCCTGCTGCTGAAGGAGGACGCCTCGCGGGTCGGCGCGCTGACCTCCGGCCAGGTCGACGCCGCCGAACTGATACCGGCGAACCGGCTCGCGGGCCTGCGCGGCCAGAACGGCGTCCAGGTGGTCCGCAAGGCGGTGCCCGGCGTGCCCTACACGTACTACCTCAACACCGCCCGCGCACCCTTCGACGACCTCCGCGCCCGTCAGGCCGCCCGGCACGCCATCGACTTCGCCGGCATCGTCAAGGGCATCTTCCAGAGCGAGTACGAGCAGGCCTGGGGGCCGCTGGCGCCCTCGACCCCCGGCGCCGACGCCTCGCTCGCCAAGGCCTGGGAGTTCAGCAAGGAGAAGGCCGAGCGGCTGCTCGACGAGATCGGCTACACCGGGCGGGACTCGGACGGCTACCGCACCAAGGACGGCAAGCGGTTCACCGTCGAGCAGCCGTACGTGCAGACCTTCGTGTCCGCCCAGAACCACACCTTCGACGTGGGCATCCAGGACGCGCTGAAGCAGGTCGGCATCGAGCTGAAGCTGGTGCCGCTCGACTCCGCCGGCTCCATCGGGCGCACCGGCAAGGGCGACTACGACGTCTTCGCCTTCGCCTGGCAGGGCTCCGACCCGAGCCTGCTGCAGAGCCTGTACCACTCCAAGTCCCAGTTCGGCGGCGGCGGGGCCAACGGCGCCCGGGTGCGCGACAGCCAGATCGACGGCTGGCTGGACCAGGCCCAGGCGACCGTCGACGCGGGGCAGCGGCTGGAGCTGTACCGCAAGGTGCAGCGGCGGATCGTCGAGCAGGCGTACTCGTTCCCGGCGTACATCGCCACCATGGACGTCGCCCAGCACGGCAAGGTGAGCGGTCTGGTCCTGGACGTCGACGCCAACACGGACTTCTACGGCATCGGGGTGGCCTGAGGTGTCCGACCGTGCCCGGTCCGTGCCGCCCTGGGCGAGGTTCGTCGCCCGGCGGCTGGCCGCGGGCGTCGTGGTGGTGTGGGGGACGCTCACGGTGACGTTCTTCGCCATCCACCTCGCCCCCGGCGACATCGTGGACGGACTGATCGGGCCGGGCGCGGCGGCCACGCCGGGCCTGCGCGACCAGATCATCGCCGAGAACGGACTGAACGACCCGCTGCTCGTCCAGTACGGCCGCCAGCTCGCCCAGTTGGCGAGCGGCGGCCTCGGCTGGTCGTACCAGCTCAACGAGCCGATCGAGCGGATGCTGGGCAGCCAGGTCGGGCCGACCGTCGAGCTGGCCCTGTCCGCCCTCGTCACCGCGCTGGTGCTGGCGGTGCTCGCGGCCACCCTGACGGCCGGCCGGGGCCGGGCGGTGCGCGGCGCGGCCGGCGTGGCCGAGCTGCTGACGGTCTCGATGCCGTCGTTCTGGCTCGGCATCATCCTGCTGACGGTGCTGTCGTACCGGTTCCAGGCGCTGCCCTCGATCGGGGCGGACGGGCCGGCCGCGCTGGTGCTGCCGACGCTGGCGCTGGCGCTGCCGCTGGCCGGGGTGCTGTCCCAGGTCATCCGGCAGGAGCTGGAGACCGCCGACGGCCGCCCGTTCGTCCTCACCGCGCGCTCGCGGGGCCTCGGTGCCACGGCGGTGCTGCTGCGGCACACCCTGCGGCACGCGCTGCTGCCGCTGACCACACTCGCCGGCTTCGTGCTGGGCAGCCTGTTCGGGGGCGCGGTCCTGGTGGAGAACATCTTCACCAGGCCGGGCCTCGGCCGGGTGCTGGCCAACGCGGTCGGCACGCGCGACCTGCCGGTGGTGACGGCGCTGGTGGTCATCTCCAGCGCGGCGTTCGTCGTCATCAACACCGTGGTGGACCTCCTCCACCCGTTGATCGACCCCCGCCTGCGCGAGGGGGGTCCCGCGTGAGCACCGCCACCGCACTGCTCGACCCCCCGGCCGCGGCGGCCGCCCGCCGGGGCGGGCTGCTGCGGTCGCCGGTGGGGGTGGCGCTGCCGCTCCTGCTGGTCGTGGTGGCGGTCGTGCTGACCTTCCCCGGCCTGTTCGCCACCCACGCCCCCGAGGCGACGGACGTCGCGGCGGCCCTGCAACCGCCCGGCTCCGCGCACTGGTTCGGCACCGACCAGCTCGGCCGGGACGTCTGGTCCCGGCTGGTCCACGGCACCCGGCTGTCGGTGCTGATCGCCGTCGGCGCGACGGTGATCGGGGTGGGCGGCGGCGCGCTGCTCGGCCTGGTCGCCGGGTGCGGCGGGCGGCGCGTCGACTTCGTCCTGATGCGGGTCGTGGACGTGCTGCTGGGCTTCCCGGAGCTGCTGCTCGCTCTGCTCGTGGTGGCGCTGCTGGGCGGCGGAACCGTCAACGTGGCCATCGCGATCGGCATCGCCGGGGTGCCCAACTACGCCCGGCTGGTCCGCGGCCAGGCGCGGCTGGTGCTGCGCTCGGAGTTCGTGGAGGCGGCGCGGGTGCTCGGGGTGCCGGCCTGGCGGTCGGTGCTGCGGCACGTGCTGCCGAACGTCGGCGGACCGCTGGTCGTCCTGGCCTCCATCGGTCTGGGGTCGGCCATCATCTCGGGTTCCGGGCTGAGCGTGCTCGGTCTCGGCCCCGTCCCGCCGGAGGCCGACTGGGGATCGATGGTCGCCGACGGCAAGGACTTCCTTCAGACCGCCTGGTGGATCTCGATCGCGCCGGGCCTGGCCATCTCGGTCGTGGTGGTCTGCACCACGCTGATCGGCCGCGGTCTCCAGCTCAGGGCGGTGCGATGAGTACGGCGAGGACGACAGGTCCCACGGGGACGACGGATACGACGGACAAGGCGGGCAGGACGGACCGGGCGGGGACGACGGGCGGGTTCGCCACCGTGGCCTCCCCGGCCGGGGAGGCCACGGCCGCCGGGCGGACTCGACGCGCCCTCGTCCGGGTGGAGGGCCTGCGG
>NZ_JBHXKE010000156.1:0-18105 GCF_042722765.1 Kitasatospora sp. NPDC058406 | reverse complement strand
CCGGGGCCCCCCGGATCCTGCAGCCCGGGGGGGGGCGCGGGGGGGGGGGGGGGGGGGGGGGGGGGCCCCCCCGGGGGCCCCCCCGGGGGGGGCCCCCCCCGGCCGCCGGGCGGACGCCGCGCGACCTCGTCCGGGTGGAGGGCCTGCGGGTGTCCTTCCCCGGCGCGCCGCGGCCCGCCGTGGACGGGGTGTCGCTGGCGATCGGCCCCGGGGAGTGCGTGGCGCTGGTCGGCGAGTCCGGCTCGGGCAAGTCCGTCACCTCGCGCTCCCTGATCGGGCTGGCGGGCACCCGGGCGCGGGTCGGCGCCCGGACGCTGGAGGTCGGCGGGGCCGACACCACCGGCTTCGGCGAGCGGCAGTGGCGCGCGGTGCGCGGCCGGCAGGTCGCCATGGTCTTCCAGGACGCGCTCACCGCGCTGGACCCGCTGCGCACGGTGGGCGCCGAGATCGCCGAGGCGGCCCGGCTGCACGGCGGCGCCGGTGCGGACGGCGGCACGGCCCGGGTGGTGGAGCTGCTGACCGCGGTGGGCGTGCCGGAGCCTGAGGCCCGGCGCACCCAGTACCCGCACCAGCTCTCCGGCGGGCTGCGGCAGCGCGCGCTGATCGCCTCCGCCCTGGCCGCCGACGCCCCGCTGCTGATCGCCGACGAGCCGACCACGGCGCTGGACGCGATCGTCCAGGCCCAGGTGCTGCGGCTGCTCGGCCGGCTCAAGGACGAGGGCCGGGGCCTGCTCCTGGTCAGCCACGACCTCGCGGTGGTGGCGCAGTTGGCGGACCGCATCCTGGTGCTGCGGCACGGTGAGGTGGTGGAGAGCGGGGAGGCCCGGCAGGTGCTGTCCGCCCCGGAGCACCCGTACACGCGGATGCTGCTGGACGCGGTGCCCTCGGGCCGCCCGGCGACGCGTCCGCCCCGGCCGGCGGCGGGCGCCGGCGGGGACGAACCGGTGCTGTCCGGGCGGGGCCTGGTGAAGTCCTTCGGCCTCGGCGGCCCGAAGGCGCTGGACGAGGTCTCGTTCACCCTGCGGGCGGGCGAGGCGCTGGGCGTCGTCGGCGAGTCCGGCTCGGGCAAGACCACGCTGGCGCGGGTCGCGATGGGCCTCTCCCGACCGGACGCCGGGGAGGTCCTGCTGCACGGACGGCCCTGGTCGGCGCTGTCGGAGCGGCAGCGGCGGCCCGGCCGCTCGGCGCTCCAGTTCGTCCAGCAGGACCCGTACGCCTCCGCGGACCCCCGGTTCACCGTGGCGCGGATCATCGGCGAGGCGCTGCCGGGGCTGCGGCGCGCCGAGCGGACCCGGCGGTGCGAGGAGTTGCTCGCCCAGGTCAGACTCCCGGCGGAACTCCTCCCCCGGCGGCCGCACCAGCTGTCCGGCGGCCAGCGCCAGCGGGTGGCCATCGCCCGGGCCCTGGCGAGCCGCCCGGAGGTGCTGGTCTGCGACGAGCCGGTGTCCGCCCTGGACGTCTCGGTGCAGGCGGAGGTGCTGGAGCTGCTGGACCGGCTGCGGCGCGAGACCGGCATCGCGCTGCTGTTCATCACCCACGACCTGGCCGTGGTGCGGCAGGTCGCCGAACGGGTGATGATCATGCGCGGCGGGTCGGTCGTCGAGGAGGGCGAGACCGAGCGGATCTTCGAGGCCCCCGCCCATCCCTACACCCGGGCCCTGCTGGACGCCGTCCTGCGGCTGCCCCCGTCCACCGCGCCGGACGCGACGGACGGGACGGACGCGGCGGGCTCCGCGCCCGGCTCCGGACACGCGGGCACCCCGGACGACCAGGGCACCGGCCACCCCCCGGTGCTCCGCACCAGGCACGACACGAAGCTCGACACCGAGCCCGTCACGAAGTGGGAAAAATGACTGACACGACGACAGCAGGCGTCCTCGACGACGCCGCCGTCCACGCCGGCCCGGCGGTGGACGGGGCCGAGGTGTGGCTGCGGCGGGCCGAGGCGGTCGCCGTCCAGCTGGCGGCCGGCGCCGCCCGGCGCGACCGCGAGGGCACCGCCCCGCTGCGGGAGGTCCGGCTGCTGAAGGAGTCCGGGCTGGTGACCCTGCTCGGCCCGGTCGAGTACGGCGGCGGCGGCCAGGACTGGTCCACCGCGCACCGGGTGGCGCGGACCGTCGCGGCGGCCGACGCCTCCGTCGGCGAGCTGCTCGCGCACCACTACGTGTGGGTGTCGATCGCCGAGTTCATCGGCACCGACGAGAAGATCCAGCACATCGGCGAGGTGGCGGCCCGCGCCCGGTGGTTCTTCAGCGGCTCCGCGAAGCCCCGGTCGGCGCCCCTGGTGATCCAGGACGCCGGCGGCGACATGCTCTTCCACGGGCGGCTGGACCGAGCCCTGGGCCACCCGGTGTCGGACATCACCATCCTGGAGGGCTTCCTGGAGGACGGCGACACCCCGATCAGCGCGCTCGCGATGAGCGACCACCCGGGCCTGACCTTCGAGCCCGGGGCCGAGGAGTTCGGGCTGCGCGCGCTGGCGGCCGGCACCGTCGTCGCCGACCACGCCGACATCCCGTGGACCGGGGCGCTCGGCCACGTGGACAAGACCTTCGTGCCCCGCGTGTACAACACGTTCCTCACCCCCGCCTTCCAGCTCGCGCAGGCCAACGTGCTGATCGGCGCGACCCGGGGCGCGCTGGAGGCCGCCGCGGGGCACACCCGCGACCGGTGGTCGCGGGCGCCGCTGACCGAGACCGCCGCGGCGGACGCGGCGCAGCACTACGGCGCACTCGCCTCCCTGCTCTGGGCGGTGGAGGCGTTCGCCGACGCCGTCGGCGCCGAGGCGGACGCCCTGCACGCCCGCCGCCGCACGGTGACCGAGGAGGAGCGCGGGTACCACGCCGTCCGGGTCGCCGCGCTGGCCGCGCAGGCCGGTGCCGCCGCCGACGCCGTCACCGCGGGCGTGTTCGGGGCGGCCGGCGCCGGGGGCGCCGAGGCGGAGGCCGGGCTGGACCGCTTCTGGCGGGACACCCGGGCCCGGCGGGTGCACGACGACGACCCGGGGCGCGGCCGGGTGGTGGGCCGCCACCTCCTGCACGGCGAAGTCCCCCGGCCCACCTGGTACGCGTAAGACCGCGAGAAGGAGCACCCCGGAATGACCAGCAGTTCCCGGACCCAGCTGTCCGTCCTCGACATCTCGTCCATCGACTCCGCCGGGCGCCCGGCCGACACCCTGGTCGACACCCGCCGACTGGTGGCGGCGGCCGACGAGCTGGGCTACGCCCGGTTCTGGGTGGCCGAGCACCACAACTCGCGCGGGATCGCCGGTTCCGTCCCGGCCGTCCTGCTGGCCGCCCTCGGGGAGCGGACCACCCGGATCCGGATCGGCGCGGGCGGGGTGATCCTGCCCAACCACGCGCCGTACGCCGTCGCCGAGTCCTTCCGGACGCTGGCCGCGCTCTTCCCCGGCCGGGTCGACCTGGGCATCGGCCGGTCGGGGGCGGATCCGGTGCTCGCCCACGCCCTGCGCCGGGCACCCGACGAGGACTTCCCGGCGGCGCTGGAGGAGTTGCTCGGCTTCGTCGGGGGCGGCTTCCCCGACGGGCACGTCTACCAGCGGCTGGAGGCCCTGCCGGAGCCGCCGCAGCCGCCCCGCGTCTGGCTGCTGGGCGCCAGTGTGCGCAGCGCGGTGGACGCGGGCCGGCGCGGGCTGCCGTACGCGTTCGCACACCACTTCTTCAACTCGCGCGGCACCGAGGAGGCCCTGCGGGCGTACCGGGAGAGCTTCCGCCCGTCGTCCCGGGCGGAGCGCCCGCACGCCATCGTCACCGCCTACACCGTGTGCGGCGAGACCGCGGAGCAGGCCCGCCGGCTGACGTACCCGGCGCTCTTCCCGGTGCTGCGGCTGAACGGCGCCTCGCCGACCGCGCCGCTGCCCACCGTGGAGGAGGCGGCGGCCTACCCGTGGACGGACGCCGAGCGCGCCGCCGCCGACGCGCTGCTCAGCACGCAGGCGGTCGGCGACGCGGACGAGGTCCGCCGCGCCCTGGCGGACCTCCTGGAGCGCACCGGCGCGGACGAGCTGATGGTGACCAACAACGTCACCGACGTGGACGAGAAGATCCGCTCGCTGGAGCGGGTGCGGGAGCTCGCCGAGTCGCTGCCGGTCCCCGCCGGGGTCACCTCCTAGCGGCGGGCAGGGCGCGGTGCGCACGGGCCGGGCGGGCGGGGGACGCCGGCTCGCCGAGGCTGTCCAGGATGCGCCGGTGGTGGGTGGCGAGCCAGACCCGCTCGGGCTCTCCGGGCGGGCAGCGGTCGAGGGCGAGGCCGAGGCAGCTGACCGCGAGCGCGTCGTCGCCCGCGGCGGCGGCGCGCGCGGACGCCCCCACCAGCGCCTCCCAGGCCCGGCGCTCCATCGCCTCCACCGGGGCGCCGTCGGCCTCGGTGAGGGCGACGGCCCGGTCGTAGTGGAAGGCCAGCAGGGCGGGCCGGGGCACGTCCAGGAGGGCCGCCCAGGAGGCCGCCCGCAGGTGACGCTCGACCAGGACGCGGCCCGGCAGCTGGGCCAGCGCGACGTCGCGGCTGACGGCGTACCGGAAGACGTACTCGACGTCGCCCGGCACGCTGCTGCGGCGCACCCGGCGCAGCAGTTCCCGCGACTCCAGGCTGTCCAGGCCGCGGCCCACCTCCTCGGTGTCCCGCAGGCTGACGGCGGCGACCGCGCCGCGCCACAGCGTCCCGCCGACGACGGCCGCGTCGCGCAGCACCGACCGGGCGGTCCGGTCGAGGTCGTCGAGCTGGGCGGCGGCGATGGCGAGGACGGCCGGGGGGTGGGCCACGGCCGGGTCGCCGCCGACGGCCTCGGCCCGGGCGTAGGCCTGCGCGAACAGCGGGTTGCCGTCGGCGAGCGCCGCGCGGCGGTCGTCGGCGGGCGAGGGACGGCGCCGTCCGGAGGCCGCGCCGATGATGGTGCCGGTGGCCGTGGTGGACAGCGGCGCCACGTGCATGAGGGCCGAACGGCGCTTGGCGCACCCCCAGGAGGGGGTGGTGTGGAGCAGCTCGGAGCGGGCGCCGGCGACCAGCAGCAGGGCCACCGGGCCGAGCCGGACGGTCAGGTCCTCGACGAAGGACCGGACGAATCCGGCGGCGCGGTGCAGGTCGTCCAGCACCACCACCAGCGGGCGTTCGGCGGCCGCCTCCTCGATCAGCTGGCGCAGCGCGCCGAGGACCTCCTCCCGGGGGACGGTCCCGCCGCCGGGCCCCTCGGGGGAGGAGGCCGGGGCGGGCAGGCCGAGGCACGCGGCGAGAGCGGTGACGATCCGCCCGGCGACGGCGTGCGGGAAGAGGCCGCGCACGACGGCGGTCAGCGCGGGGACGACGACGGCCGCCGGGGCGCCCGGGCGGATGCCCGCGTAGGCGCGGACCACCCCGGCGAGCGGCTCGTACGAGGTGTGGGCGTCGAAGGCGGGCGTGCCGGCGTAGAGCACCCGGGGTGCGTCCTCCCCCGCCTCGGCGCGCAGCCCGGCGGCGAACTCCCCGATCAGCCGGGTCTTGCCGATGCCCGGCTCGCCGAGCACCGTGATCAGGTGGGGCAGTTGGCGGCGGACGGTGTCCTGGTAGGCGCCGCGCAGCAGGTTCAGCTCGTGGGTGCGTTCCAGGAAGGGCGGTTCGGCGGGGTGCCCGGGCGCCCCGGGGGCGGGGGGACTCTCGGTCGCCAGGCGGTGGACGCCGGGGGTTCCGTCCACCGGGGTGAAGCCGAGGAGCGCGCCGCCGGCCTCGACGGTGGCGGCGCACGCCCACAGCTCCCCCCGGGGGACCTGGAGCAGCAGGTGGTGGCAGGCGTCCAGGACCTCGCCGGTCACCTCCACGGGCTCCGTCGCGCTGTCGTCGTAGGTGACCACCACCTCGCCGCTGCCGACCACGAGGTGGGTGACGAGCCGGGCACCGCCGGGGGCGGGACCGGACGCGGACCCGGAGGCGGGGCGGGGGCCGGATCCGGCCGGGGCGGATCCGGGAGCGGGCTCGGGGGACGCGAAGTGCCGCCGCAGGGCGAGGGCGGCGCGCAGGGCCCGCTCGGCGTCGTCCTCGTGGGCCCGGGGCACGCCGAAGACGACCAGCCACACCGACCCGAAGGCGCGGCGCACGAGGCCGCCGAACGGCGCGGTCTCCCGCCGGATGACGGCGGTCAGTTCCTTGGTGGCGTGGTCGATCCGCTCGGGGGCGACGGCGCCGCCGTCGGCCGTCCACCGGGCGCGGACCATGACCACACTGGCCCGGCGCCGCTCGACCCGCTCCCAGGAGGGGCGGTAGGCGTGCTCGGCGACGGGGGCGGCCTCCCCGTCGGCCGGTTCGGGCGTCGCGTGCGCCCCGGGGGTCTCCGGGGCAGCGGCGGGCGGCGACGGGACGGACGCCGCAGGCCGGGGACGGCGCTGCACCGGGGCCGCGGCCGGGGTCCGGTGCCCGTCCGGCTCCGGGGCCGGGTGCGGGACGGCCGCCAGGACCCCGCCGGGGGACGGGGCCGCCCCGGCCGGGCCGCCGCCCGGGCCGCCGGTGAGCCGCAGGGCCAGTGCCGGGTCGTGGCTGAGGATCGCGCGCTGGAGCCGCCGCAGGTCGCGGCCCGGCTCCAGGCCGAAGCGGTCGGCGAGGAGGTCCCGGGTGCGCCGGTAGCGGTCCAGCGCCTCGGGCTGCCGCCCGCAGTTGTAGAGGACGACCATGAGCTGGGCGACCAGCCGCTCCCTCGTCGGCTCGGCCTCCAGCAGCGTCTCCAGCTCGCCGATCAGCTCGCGGTCCCGCCCCATCGCCAACTCCGCCTGGATGCAGTCCTCGTGGACGGCGAGCCGGGTGCCCTGGAGGGCGGCCAGCTCGGGCCAGGTCAGCCCGGCGTCGGTCACGTCCGCGAGCACCGGTCCGCGCCACAGGCCCAGGGCCCGGCGCAGCAGTCCCGAGGCCCCCGCCCACTCGCCGGCCGCCAGCCGGGCCCGTCCCAATGTGACAAGCTCGTGAAATTCGGTGAGATCGAGCTGTTCCGGCTCGATTCTGAGGGTGTATCCGGGCACTATGGTATTCAGTGCCACATTCCCGCCCGCCGGATCCCCCACCGCCTGGAATGTACGGCGAAGACCGGCCACCGAGTTCTGCACCATTTTCCGGGCCGTGGACGGACGCTCGTCCCCCCAGAGCGCGGCGATTATCTCGTTGATTCCCACCACGCTATTCGCGCGGAGAAGGAGAACACCGAGCAGTGCCCGCTGCTGCAGACCGCGAACAGGCACCTCGACACCGTCGGAGAGCACTTCCAGCGGCCCCAGAACGTTGAATCGCACCCTGCCCCCTCGACTCGCGGTAAATCCGGAAAGCACCATTCCACAAATATGTTCCCGATGGTACATCAGGGCGCCCGGAGTTCTCCATTGACAGCACGTCAACTCCAATCCGGCATACCGGTCGACAACCCGCGTCGGTGACCAGCCCGGGCATTTCGCCGCCCCGCGCCGCGGAACGGCGGCAGTGCCCCGCTCATGGGCGGTCAGTTCCCCGCCGATGGGCGGGAAGTCCCCATGATGGGTCCGACCGGGAGGGGCGACCGCCGCCACCTCCCCGGGGAGCCGTCGGCGACCGACGGCCGAACGCCTACAAGAGATGAGGTCGGGGGTACCCGGTGCCTTCCCTGCTGGAACGTGACGCGCACATCGACCGACTCGACCACCTGCTCACCGAGTGTCTCGGCCGGGCGGGCCGGGCGGCCCTCGTCGACGGCCCCCTCGGCAGCGGCAAGACCGAGCTGCTGCGGGTGTTCGCCGCCCGGGCCGCCGACCGCGGGGTCCTCGTCGTCAGCGCCGACTGTTCCGCCCAGGAGCGGGACCTGCCCTTCGGCGTCGCCGACCGGATCGCCCGCTCCGCCGCCTGGCCGGCCGGGCACGCCGAACGGCTGGCGGCCCTCGCCGACCCGGCCGTCCTCGCCGACCCGAGCGACACCGCACACGGCCCCGACCCGGCCGGCCCGCCCCCGCCGAAGCTGCTGCGCGCCTGCCGCGACCTCACCGCCGCGCTGCTCGCAGCCGCCGCGGACAACCCGGTGCTGATCTGCGTCGAGGACATCGGCCACGCCGACGAGGCGTCACTGCACTTCCTGCGCCACCTCGTCCGGCACCTGCCGCAGAGCCGCGTCCTGCTGGTGCTCACCGACGGCAGCACGCCGTGGCCCGCGCGCCGCCGGCTGCACGCCGAGCTCTTCCGCCACCCGCACGTCCACCGCCTCGCACTGGCCCCGCTCTCCCGGGCCGGCGCGCTGCGCCTGGTCACCGAAGGGCTCGGCGAGGAGTCCGCCCGGCACAGCGGCCCCGAACTGGTCGACGTCGCCGGCGGCAACCCGCTGCTGCTGCACGCCCTCGTGGAGGAGCACCTCGACCGGGCCGACCCCGAACCGCGCTACGGCCCCGCCCTGCTGAGCTGCCTGCACCGCACCGAGCCCGGTGTGCTGCGGGTCGTCCAGGCCCAGGCCGTCCTGGGCGACGACGCCCCGGACGAGGACGTGGCGCGCCTCCTGGGCGAGCGGGAGAGCCCCGACGCCGTGGCGCGGATCCGCTCCGCGCTCGCCACCGCCGGGCTGCTCGACGGCGACGGGCGGCTGCGCACCGCGGCGGCGCGCACCACCGTCCTGGAGGACCTCGCCCCGCACGAGCGGACCGACCTCCGGCTGCGGGCCGCACAGCTGTGCTACGAGTCGGGCAGCCCCGCCGCCGAGGTGGCCCGGCACCTGGTCGAGGCCGGACGCGCCCCGATGCCGTGGGCGGTGGCCGCACTGACCGAGGCCGCCGAGCACGCCCTGCTGGACAACCGCTACCGCACGGCGGTGGCCTGCCTGCGCCTGGCCCACAAGGAGGCGGTCGAGGAACCCGACCGGGCCGTCCTGCGGCACCGCCTGGTGCAGGCCGAGTGGCAGCTCAACCCGTCCACGGCGGCCCGGCACCTGGCGCCGCTCACCGCGGCCGTCCGGGCCGGCCACCTCGGGCTCGCCGAGGCGCTCGTCCTCGTCCGGCACCTGCTCTGGCACGGGCGCGGCGAGGAGGCCGTGGCCGTCCTGGACCTGCTGCGGTCCCGAACCGGCCCGGCGCAGCGGGCCACCCCGGCCGAGACGGGGGCGCTGCGCGACGTCGAGACCTGGCTCGCCTACACCCACCCGGGCCTCGCCCGGGGCCGCCGCGTCCCGGCCCTGCCCGCCGACCTCCGGCACACGGTGGCCCCGGACATCGACCCGCAGCTCCAGGCCGCCGCCGCGCTCGCCGGCGCACTGACCCGCGGCCGGGCGGCCGAGGCCGTCGACCACGCCCAGCAGGTGCTGCGCGACGCCCACCTGCACGGCCGGACGGCGTGGGCCGAGGAGGCCGCGCTGCTCGCCCTGCGGGTGCTGCTCCAGGCCGGGCGCGCCGACACCGCGGCGGTCTGGAGCAAGCGGCTGCTGACCGCCGCCGCGCGGCGCGAGGCGCCCACCGCGACGGCCCTGTACGCCGCCGCGCACGGCGAGTCGGCGCTCCGGCTCGGCGAGCTGGTGACGGCGGCCGAGAGCAGCCGGGCGGCGCTGACCCACCTCAGCCCGACCGCCTGGGGCATCGCGGTGGGCCTGCCGCTGGGCACGCTGGTGATGGCGGAGAGCCGGATGGGCGAGCACCGGTCGGCGGCCAAGCACCTGACCCACGCCGTCGGCGAGGCGATGTTCCAGACCCTGTACGGGCTGCACTACCTGTTCGCCCGCGGCGACCACTACCTGGCGACCCGGCACGGCCACGCCGCGCTCGCCGACTTCCTGTCCTGCGGCGAACTCCTGCGCACCTGGGGCCTGGACGGCGCGGGGGTGGTGCCCTGGCGCACCCACGCGGCCGACGCGTGGCTGCGGCTGGACAACCGGGACCGCGCCTGGCGGCTCGTCCACGAGCAGCTCAGCCGGTCCGACGCCGACCTCCCGCACACCCGCGGTCCGGCGCTGCGGCTGCTCGCCGCGGCCGGGCCGCCCGGGCGGCGCGGTCCCCTGCTCACCGAGGCGGTCGACCTCACCGAGACCTCCGGCGACCGGTACGAGCAGGTCCGGGTGCTCACCGACCTCAGCCGCGTCCACCAGGCGACCAACAACAAGCGGCGGGCCCGGCTGCTGCTGCGCCAGGCCCTGCACGTGGCGAACATGTGCGCCATGAAGCCGCTCGCCCAGGAGCTGCTCTCGGTCTCGGCGGACCTCGGCGAGAGCGGCCCGGCCGCCGACGGCGCCGAGGACCCGGGCGGGGTCGGGGCGCTGACCGAGTCCGAGCGGCGCGTCGCCTCACTGGCCGTGCTCGGCTACACCAACCGCGAGATCGCCGGCCGCCTCTACATCACGGCCAGCACCGTGGAACAGCACCTCACCCGGGTCTACCGCAAGCTCGGGGTCCGCCGACGCAAGGATCTGCCCGCCGATCTGTGGGCCAACCTGAGGAAGACGGGATGACACCGATGACCACGACACCGACGGCGCACGAAGACGCCGCGCTCGCCCTGGCGCTGGCCGGTCGGGCCGCCGGCCAGCAGCCGCAGTGGCCGGACCCGGACCGGGTGCGGGAGGTGCGCACCGAGCTCGGCGCGCTCCCGCCCCTGGTGCAGCGCGCCGCCGTGGACCGGCTGCGGGAGCGGCTGGCCGAGGTCGCGCTCGGCCGGGCCCTGGTGATCCAGGGCGGGGACTGCGCCGAGACCTTCGCCGGGAACACCCCCGAGCACGTACGGTCCAACCTGCACGTCCTGCTGCACTGCGCGACGCTGTTCGAGGTCGCGTCGGGGCTGCCCGTGGTGCCGCTCGGCCGCGTCGCCGGGCAGTACGCCAAGCCGCGTTCCAGCCCGGTGGGGCCGGACGGCCTGCCCGCCTACCGGGGCGACATCGTCAACGGCGAGGCGGCGACCGCCGGGGCCCGCACACCGGACCCGCAGCGGATGCTCACCGCGTACGCCGGGGCCGGGGCCGCACTCGACGTGCTGGAGGCGGTGTCCGCCGCGACCCGCACCGAGCTGTTCACCAGTCACGAGGCACTGCTGCTCGACTACGAGGTGCCGCTGGTGCGCGACGGGTACGGCCTCTCCGGCCACTTCCTGTGGATCGGCGAGCGGACCCGCGACCTGGACGGCGCGCACGTCGCCCTGGCCCGGCGGATCGCCAACCCGCTGGGGCTCAAGCTGGGCCCGACCACGACGCCGGAGCAGGCCGTCGCCTACGCCGAGGCGCTGGACCCGGACCGCACTCCCGGCCGGCTGACGCTGATCAGCCGCATGGGCGCGGACCGGGTGACCGACGTCCTGCCGCCGCTGGTGGAGGCGGTGGAGGCCGCCGGGCACCCGGTGGTCTGGCTCTGCGACCCGATGCACGGCAACACCGAGGTGTCGGCGTCCGGGCTGAAGACCCGCCGCTTCGAGCGGATCGCCGCCGAGGTGACCGGCTACTTCGCGGTGCACCGGGCGTTGGGCAGCCACCCGGGCGGTCTGCACCTGGAGCTGACCGGGGACGACGTGACCGAGTGCCTCGGCGGTCGCGAGGACCTGCGCGAGGAGCAGCTCCCGGAGCGCTACCTGACCGGCTGCGACCCCCGTCTGAACGGCCGCCAGAGCATCGACCTGGCGCGGATCGTGGCGGAGATCCTGGTGGAGCGCCCCGCCCGGCGGACCCCCGTGGCGGTCTGACCACGCACCGCCCGCCGGGTGGGCCGGGCCGCGCCCGCCCCACCCGGCACCCCGAGGCCGACGGCCCGTTCCTCGACGCGGACGAGGAACGGGCCGTCCGTGTGTCCGCAGGTCCGCCGCCCCGGCCCCGGCACGCCCGGACCCGTGACTGTACGGGGGCGGTGGCTGTGCGGGGGCGGCGGCGGCGGGAACGACGGCGCCCGCCGGGCCGCCCGGGTGGGCGGGCTCGGCGGGCGGTCCCCGGCGGGCTCAGGAGTGGCGGGGCGGCGGGTCAGACGCCCAGGTCGGTGCGGAGCGCGGCGAACAACCCGGCCAGTGCCGTCCGGTCGGCCGCCGCGCCGTAGACGTAGAAGTCGGGCCGCACCAGCACCGCGACCGCACCGGCCCCCGACCCCGCTCTCGCCAGGTACGGCAGGTAGACCCCGTCGACGTCGCCCACCGCGCCCGGCGGCGGCTCCTGCCCGCCGTCCTCGACGACCTGCACGGCGTGACCGCCGAGCTCCGCCAGCCAGGCGGCGTCCTCGGCGGAGAGGAGCGTCTCCGGCGGTTCGGTGGTGAGCAGCACGAAGCCGCGCCCCACCACGTCGTCGAAGCGGCCGGCCGGCCGCCCCGCCGCCGTGACGCGCCCCTGGACGACGAGGTCGCCGGCCGGGAAGCCGCCGTGCCGCAGGCCGACGGTGAGCGGCTGGACCGGGGTGCGCGGGCGCGCGGCGCCGACCGCCGCGCCCTGCCGGGCGCGCTCCTGCGCGGCCAGCATCACGGTGTCGCGGTCGCGCGCCGCCGCCGGGTCGCTCTGGCAGATGACCCGCCCGAGGTCCATCGACATGGTGAGCGCGTGCCGCACGTGCTCGCGCCGCTCGGCGGCGTAGGTGTCGAGCAGCCCCTCGCCCGCCCGGCCGGTGAGCACCAGGTCGAGCTTCCAGGCCAGGTTGGCGGCGTCCCGGAAGCCCGAGCACATGCCCTGCCCGGCGAACGGCGGCATGAGGTGGGCGGCGTCCCCGGCGATCAGCACCCGGCCGCGCCGCCACTGGTCGGCGTACCGCGCCTGGAAGGTGTAGACGGCGTGCCGCAGCAGCGTGGAGTTGCCGGGGCCGATGTCGAACAGCGAGAGCAGCTTCCAGACGTTGGCCTCGCTGCCGAACTCCTCGGGCGACTCGTGGTCGAGCCGCATGAACTCCCAGCGCCGGTGGCCCGGCCCGGCGGAGACGGCGGTGCGCGGCCGGGCCGGGTCGCAGACCTGGAGGTTGTTGGGGACGAACTCCCGGCCGTCGTGCGGGACGACGTCGCAGGTGAGCCAGTCGTTGAAGAACGCGAAGTCGGTGGCGGTGAGCCCGGCCTCCTCGCGCACCACGCTGTTCGCCCCGTCGCAGCCGATCACCCACCGGGCGGTGAGCGTGCCGCCCTCGGGGCCGTCGACGGTGAGGGCGACCGCCTCGCCGCGGTCGGCGACGGCCGTCACCCGGTGGCCGCGCAGCACGCGCAGCCCCGGTTGGCGCTCGCCGTGGGCGGCCAGCACGGCCTCCAGGCCCGGCTGGTAGACGGCGCTGGAGTCCGGCCAGCCGGAACGGCCGGCGTCCTCCACGTCCACCCGGAAGAGCGTGCGGCCGTCGGCGTTGTGCCACACGTAGTCCCGGGAGGACTCGACGTACTCGGCGAGCGCCTCCTCGACACCCGTGGCGGCGAGGATGCGGGCGGCCTCGCCGTCGAAGGAGACCGCGCGCGGCATCGGGTAGGGCCGGGGGAACCGCTCCAGGACGGTGACCCGGTGGCCGCGGGCGGCCAGCAGCAGCGCGGCGGTCTGACCGACCGGCCCGTAGCCGACGATCGCGACGTCGGTGTCGGTCCCGGTGTCCCCGGTGCCGGCGTCGGGGCCCGGTGCGGTGTCCGGTACGGCGGAGGCGGCGGGTGCGGTCGTCATGCGGCGGCCGTGCCCTTCCGCAGGATGTCCGCGAGCACCCGGGCGTGCTCCTCGGGGTCGGCGAGGCCGCGCACCCGCTCGGTGCCGTCCTCGACGACCACCAGCCGGGTGCCGATCAGGATCCGCTGGCCACCCTCGAAGGCCCGGCCGCGGACCACGATCCCGGAGCCGGCCAGGGCCCGGGCGAAGCGGTCCAGCTCCGGCGAGGGGACGAGCCACTCCGCGAACGCGCGCGGCTCCGGGTGGAAGCGGTAGACGGCGCGCCAGTCACCGGTCCGGCCGCGGCGCTGGACGACGTGGTGGCCGGTGTCCGCGCGCACGATGCGGAAGTCGGTGCCGCCCTGCGACTGCACCTCGTCGAGCACCACCCGCAGCGGTTCCAGGTAGGACGGCCCGACGAAGCCGACGTCGACCAGCCAGAACTCGCCGTCCAGCCGCACGAAGCCGAGGACGTGCTCCAGATCCGGCCCGAAGGTGTCGTCGACCTGGCGGATCCCGGCCGAGAAGAGCCCGGTCTCGTAGCCCAGTTCGCGGAGCAGGGCGAGGAACAGTCCGTTGAGCTCGTAGCAGACGCCGCCCCGGCCGCCGAGGACGAGGGCGTCGAACACGGCGTCGACGTCGATGTCCACGCCCGCCCAGAGGGCCTCGCCGCGCGCGGTGTTGAGCGAGGAGTCGTAGGGGATGGCGATCAGGTGGCGCCGGTGCAGCTCACGCAGGGTGGCGGCGTCGGGTACGAGCGGCCCGTCGTAGTCGAGGGCCTTGAGGTAGGCGGCGACGTCGATCACGGCGGTCACTTCCCTTCGGTGTGCTGCTCGTCGAGCAGGACACGGAGGTGGCTGGCGAGCCTGCCCGGGGTGGGCTGGTCGAAGACGAGCAGGGCCGGCAGTTCGAGCCCGGTGACGTTCTGGAGGCGGTTGCGGAGTTCGACGGCGGTCAGCGAGACGAAGCCGATGTCGAAGAAGACGTCGTCGGTGCCGACGGAGTCGGCGCCCTCGTGCCCGAGGACGGCCGCGACCTCCGTGCGGACCACGTCGAGCAGGACGGCTTCCTGCTCCTCCGGGCCGCCGTCCGCCAGGCGGCGGGCCAGGGCGGCGCCTGGAGCCTCCTCGGCCTCGGCGGCGGTGCCGGTCTCGGCGGTGTCGATGTCCATCGGGGATTCTCCTGCGTGGGTCGTCACGGGCACCGACTCCAGCCAGTAGTGCCGGTGCTGGAAGGCGTAGGTCGGGAGTTCGGAGGGAGCGAGGGGTCCGGCCCCGGCGTAGGAGGCCGACCAGTCGACCTCCACCCCCCGGACGTGGAGTTCGGCGGCGGAGAGCAGGACGCGGTCCCACCCGCCCTCGTCGCGCCGCAGCGTGCCGGTGACGGCCGCCTCGCGCACGGAGGCCGCCTCCAGCGCCTCGACGATGCTGTGGGCGAGCACCGGGTGGGCGCTGACCTCGACGAACGCGCGGTACTCCGCGGCGGCGAGGGTCTCGACGGCCTCGGCGAAGCGGACGGTCTGCCGCAGGTTGCGGTACCAGTACCCGCCGTCCAGCTCAGGACCCTCCAACCACCGGCCCTCCACCGTCGACAGGAACGGGATCGCGGCGGGCCGGGGCCTCACCGCACCCAGAAGATCCGCCAACTCGCCCTCGATCGACTCCACATGGGACGTGTGGGAGGCGTAGTCCACCGGGACGCGCCGCACCCGCACACCCTGCTCCTCGAAGCCGGCCACCAGCGTGTCCAGCGCGTCCGGGTCACCGGCCACCACCACCGACGACGGCCCGTTCACGGCCGCCACCTCCACACCGGCCGGCAGACCGTCGGCCACCCGCCCGAAGGGCAGGCCCACCGACACCATGCCGCCACGACCCGCCAGACCCCGCGCGATCGCCTGCGAACGCAGCGCCACCACGGCAGCGGCGTCCTCCAGCGACAGGATCCCCGCGACATGCGCCGCCGCGATCTCGCCCTGCGAATGCCCCACCACCGCGTCCGGCACCACACCCAGCGAACCCCACACCCGCGCCAGACCCACCATCACGGCGAACGACACCGGCTGCACCACATCCACCCGCTCCAGCGAGGCGGCACCCGGCACCTGATTCACCACATCCACCAACGACCAGTCCACATACGGCTTCAGCGCACCCTCCACCTCCGCCAGAGCCCGCGCGAACACCGGGGACTCGGCCGACAGACGCCGACCCATCCCCACCCACTGCGAACCCTGACCCGGGAACACGAAGACGGTCTCGCCGGCGACGTCCGCCGTGCCGGTGACCAGGCCGGGTGCGGCGGCGTCGCCCGCGAGCGCGGCCAGTCCGCCGCGGTGGCCGTCCAGCGTGTCGGCCACCACGACGGCGCGGTGCGACAGGAGCGCCCGGGCCTCGGCGAGCGCGCGGGCGGCAGCCGTCTGGTCCGGGCCCTGCGCGTCGGCGTAGTCGAGCAGCCGCTCGGCCTGGGCACGCAGGGCGACGGCCGAGGCGGCGGACACCAGCCAGGGGACGGCCGGGACGGCGCGCGCCGGGGCGTCCGGCGCCGCGGAGACCTCCGGTGCCTCCGGGGCGTGCGGCGCCTCGGGCGTCTCCGGCGCGGGCGCCTCCTCCAGGATCACGTGGGCGTTGGTGCCGCTCACGCCGAAGGCCGAGACGGCGGCCCGGCGCGGGCGGTCCAGCTCGGGCCACGGCCGGGCCTCGGTCAGCAGCCTGACCTCACCGGCCGACCAGTCGACCTGCCGGGTCGGCTCGTCCACGTGAAGGGTCTTCGGCAGCACACCGTGCCGCAGCGCCTCCACCATCTTGATCACGCCCGCGACCCCGGCAGCCGCCTGGGTGTGCCCGAGGTTCGACTTCAACGAACCCAGCCAGAGCGGCTGTTCGGCCGGGCGGCCCCGGCCGTAGGTGGCGAGCACCGCCTGTGCCTCGATCGGGTCGCCGAGCGGCGTGCCGGTGCCGTGGCCCTCGACCGCGTCGACGTCCGCCGCGGTCAGCCGGGCGTTGGCGAGCGCGGCCCGGATCACCCGCTGCTGGGCGGGGCCGTTGGGCGCGGTCAGACCGTTCGACGCACCGTCCTGGTTGACGGCCGAGCCCCGGACCACGGCCAGCACCTCGTGACCCAGCCGCCGCGCGTCCGACAGCCGCTCCAGCACCAGGACGGCCACACCCTCCGCCCAGCCGGTTCCGTCGGCCGCGTCGGCGAACGCCTTGCACCGGCCGTCGACCGCGAGGCCGCGCTGCCGGGAGAACTCCACGAACGGCGACGGCTGGGACATCACCGCGACGCCCCCGGCCAGGGCCTGCACGCACTCGCCGTTGCGCAGGGCCTGGGCGGCCAGGTGGACAGCGACCAGGGAGGAGGAGCAGGCGGTGTCGACGGTGATCGCGGGCCCCTCCAGGCCGAGGGTGTACGCGACCCGGCCCGAGGCCACCGAACCCGAGGTCCCGGTGGCGAGGAAACCCTCCAGCCCCTCGGGCACGCTCCGCAGCCCGGTGGCGTAGTCGTGGTACATCACGCCGGAGAAGACGCCGACCGGCGTGCCGCGCAGGTCCGCCGGGTCGAAGCCGGCCCGCTCCAGGGCCTCCCAGGACGTCTCCAGCAGCAGCCGCTGCTGCGGGTCCATGGCGAGCGCCTCGCGCGGCGAGATCCCGAAGAAGGCGGCGTCGAAGTCCGCGGCGCCGCGCAGGAACCCGCCCTCGCGGACGTAGGAGCGGCCCGCCCGGTCCGGGTCGGGGTCGAACAGCCCGTCGAGGTCCCAGCCGCGGTCCTCGGGGAACTCGGCCACGCCGTCACGGCCGTCGGCGACCAGCTGCCACAGCTCGGCCGGGGAGGAGACGTCGCCGGGGAGCCGGCAGGCCATCCCGACGATGGCGATCGGCTCGGTGGCCGCCGCCTCCAACTTCGCTTTCTCGGAGGCAAGTTGCTCGTTGTCCTGGAGCGCGGCCCGCAGCGCCGCGACCAGCCTCGCCGTCTGGTCGGAGGCGGCCGCGCCGTCGATGGTGGTAGTCATGTCAGCCTTTCGGGAAGGATCGGTGAGCGCGGGATCGGGGGACGGTCAGCCACGGCCGCGCAGCGCGCGGGCGACGAGACCGTCGATGTCCAGGTCGGCGATGGCGGGCCCGTCCGCGGGCGGGAGCTCCGGAGCCGGGCCGGCCGGCGGCACGGTGCCCCCGGCGGCGGCTCCGGCCTCCGGCTCCGGCAGGAGCTCGGACCGCAGGTGACGGGCGAGTTCGAGCGGGGTCGGGTGGTCGAAGACCAGCGTCGCCGGGAGCCGGACGCCGGTCGCCCGGGCCAGCCGGTTGCGCAGCTGCACCGCGCCGAGCGAGTCGAACCCGGTCTCCTTGAACGCCTGGGCGGCGGCGACGGCGTTCTTGGACGGGTGCCCGAGGACGGCCGCGGCGGCCGAACGCACCAGGTCGAGGAGTTCGCGGTGCTGCTCGCGTTCCGGCAGCGCGGCCAGCCTGACGGCGAAGCCGGCCGCGTCGTCGGCCGTGGTGGTGGTGGTGGTGGCGGTGCGGCGGGGAGTGCGGACCAGCCCGCGCAGCAACGGGTTCAACTCACCACTCGCCGCC
>NZ_JBHXKE010000155.1:0-22360 GCF_042722765.1 Kitasatospora sp. NPDC058406 | reverse complement strand
ATCAGCAGGCCGTAGCGGGCGGTGTTCTGGAACCCGATGGCGATGCCGGTGGACCAGATCTTGGGGTTGCGCAGCACGGTCTTGTAGCGCTGGAACGAGGTCTCGCCGGCGTACGCGGCGGCGTCGGCCCGGTCGTCCTCCTCGTCGGCCTCGGTGACGGAGGCGGGGGGCTTGATGCCGGCCTGCTTGGGGTTCTCACGGGCGACGAAGTAGAAGGTGATGCCGCCGACGAGCATCAGCAGGACCGGGACCCGGAAGATCCACTGCCAGTCGAGCTTGAGGGTGTCGACGACGATGGTGGAGGTGACGAAGGCCAGGACGGAGGCCATGCCGGCGGCGAAGGTGTAGAAGCCGAAGCTCTTGCCCCGCTCGCGCGGGCCCCACCAGTTGGAGATGACCCGGCCGCCGGAGGGCCAGCCGAGGGACTGCGCGAACCCGTTGGCGCCCCACAGGAAGCTGAGCGACCTGGAGCCGACGGAGAAGCTCGTGCACCAGTTGAGGATGGTGGACAGGATGGCGCCGGCGGTCATCATGCGCCGGCCGCCGAACTTGTCGGCGAGGTTGCCGTTGATCATCTGGCCGGCGGCGTACGACCAGAGCAGGATGCCGCTGATGCCGCCCAGTGCGGCCTTGCTCAGACCGAGGTCGGCCTGGATGCCGGGGATGGCGAAGCCGAAGGTCTGCCGGCCGGTGTAGAAGAAGAAGTAGCAGAACATGGCGGCCAGGAGCATGCGCCACTTGAGCTTGTTGTACTTGCCCTCGCTCACGAGTTCGAGGGCGGGGGTCCCGAGTCTCGGACCTTTGGTGTCCGATCTGGTGTTCTCGGCGTTCGACATGGTTCTCGACCGATCTGGGTGGGGTCCGGGGAGCGCCGCAGGGCAGACGGCGCGAGGTCGGGGCGGCGGCTGCCGCCGGTACCGTGGCCGCCCCCCGACGGGGCGGCCACGGCGTGTCAGTGCGCGTGAGCAGCGCACGTCCGGGTGGTGCGGCCGGGACGCGGTCAGCGGCTCCCGGCCGGCTTCCGGCCGGCTCCCGGGCGATCATGGCGGCGCCCAGGCAGGCCGCTCGGCCGCCCACGAGCCCCGCGACCACGTCCGGTCGTGGGCCGCGTCCGCAGGCCCGGCGGAGAGCGGAGTCGATCGTCTGCCGCAGGGCCGTATCCACCTGCGGCAGCGGTCCGCCGCCGCCGACGACGACAACTGAAACCTGGGTTCTCGGTTCCTCGGGGGTCGGTGTCCTGGGGTGCGTGCTGTTGCGGCCGGTGAACACCTGGCCGGAGGTCACCGGTAGCGCGGACACCAGCGGGTGGTTGGTGGCCACCGGGTAGATCGTGCTGAAGTCGGCGTCGGTGCGCACCGCGTACGGCCCGCTCGTGCCCCACCGCCCATTGACGTTCGGCAGACAGGGGACGCCCTCGCCGGCCACGTCGGGCTGGGCGGGGTCGAGCGCCACCCCGCCGTCCTGGACGAACGTCTGCAGCGACCCCGCCTGAGTCTGCACGTAGTTGCGGTAGTCGGGGGCCGTAGCTGGCGAAGCTGCCGAGGGCGATCAGGTCCACCCCCTGCGCGTTCGCCGCCATGGCCGGGTTCAGATCGATCACGGTGAAGCCGGCGTGCTCCAGCAGGATGCGCAGCCCCTTGGCGTGCGTAAACGAGTCGACGTACTCCAGCACCGCCGCGCGCAGCGGCGTCGCTGCGGCCGCCGGGGAGGCGCCGGTGGTGCCGGTCATGGCGCTGCCGGCGGCGACCGTCGCCGCGCCGACGCCCAGCGGCTGCACCGCCTTCCGACGGCTGATCTCGGAGCGGATGTGATCGGACGGGGCGGGGGACGAGTCGTCCATCGTCTTCTCCTGACGTGAGAGGTCTGGAGCGATGCCGGAGAAACCACGGCCCTGGAAAGGGCGTGGTCGAGCGGGGGTGGGGTGGGTACGGGCAACCCGGCTGGTGGAGGTCGGACCGTGCGCGGCACGCGGGGCGGCTCTCTGCGCCTGGGTGGGGGCGTCGCAGGTCGGCCGGACAGGAGTCTGCAGCCGCTTCGGTGGGCCGGTACGGAAGTAGGCCGGAACCGGTGAAGCGGGTGGGGCTATCGAGTGGAACTACAGCGGCAGCGCAACGGCGCTGTCAATACTCGCGCACCGGACAACCGCGGGTGGAATCATGCGCGGGGGTCATATACGGGCCGGGCGAACGAGGCGGGTTGTCGTGTCGATTCTTGATCCGGTCAGGGGCGACTCCTCGGGGGCGGGGGCGTTCCCCGAGGAATTCGTGACGGATCGCCCAGTGGGCGGGAAGCTACGAGCCGCCGCTCGAAGCGGTCGACCCCTGAGGACCCGATTGCGGCCAAGTTCCCAGGTAGTCAAAGGTGTTGGTTCCACCGCAGCCTCGACCCGGCCGGCATTCCCCCTCCACGCTCCTGCGGTGTCGCGACGCCTCGGCAGCGTTCGCGCCTCAATTTCTGAGTGCCTGTCAGATAGGCGTCGGTCGACTTGACACAGGTGTCACGCAACCGAAATCCACAGGTCACCTCCGGGACTTCTCATGGCAGCCCATGAGGGGCGCGGGCACGGTGTGTCGCCCATACGAATCCGTTATCCGCCCCATCAGCAATTCGGGTCTTGTCGCCGCTCCCCCACCGGCCGACCATCGGATCCCACGCGCCCGGGACGGGAGCGCCGCAGTGCTGCCGTCGCACCGAGGATTCGGGGCGTTCCGTCGACTCGGCGGGGCGGCGGCGGCACTGCACACCACGCTCGGGACCACTCGGAGGCAGGCCGCCACAGCCGCCCCCGTCCACACCCCGAACACGTTCGCCCCGTGCCGGGCCGTGACCGCCCACGAGTACCACCATGCGGAGCACACCCACCGAACCGCGCGGCGCCCTTCCCCGGTCACCGAGGCGGGAGGCCGCGCGGCGGCGTCCGGCCGTCGGCACGAGCGTCCCCGCCCCGGCCACGGCGCCCGTCGTCGGTGTCGGTGTCGGTGTCGGTGTCGGCAGCCGGCCTCGTACTGAGCGGATCCGCGGACGGACTCGCCGGGGTCGCGCCCGCCCGCGGGGAGCTCCCCCAGACGGATCGGAACAGGTATCCAGGCAGGTGGTTCTACGCTGCCCCGAGGTCCCGGCGGGGCCAAGACTCGGATACGCCCAACACGGGGACCGCGTACGAGGCCCCGGCGAATCCGCCTCGGCTCCCTACCCGGATCAGCCGTTCTCCTCGGCCCGGTGCCCACGCGGCCGCCGCAAGAACCCACCACACCGACAGTCCGGAAGTCCCCGACGGGGGCGATCCGGAACCGTTTACTCAAGGACTAGGAACATCATGATTCCGCCTTCCCCGAGCACTAGATCCGGTGTCTTAAGACTGCTGCTCATGTCCCTGGTGACAGCTCTCCTTGCCGTCGGTGTGTCCGTCACTCCCATGGCAAGTGGCACGGCACACGCCACGGAGTTCCTGGGCAACCCCTGCCCGGCGTCGGAGAGCATGTACTGCACGCGGCTGTACTTGAAGGAGGGCTTCGCGCTGAGTGTGGATACCCAGCGAAGCGCGTTGAACCAAGTCAGGTTGGCCCGGGTTCACGGCAGCTCGAACATGGCCTGGCGCCTGACTCCGAACTGGCAGGACGGAACCTTCCGGATCCAGAACGTGTCGCTGGGCACGTGCCTGACGGCCCAAGGCTTCTGGAACCAGGCGCCGGTGTCCATGCTGTCGTGCGGTTCCACCAGCACCTGGCAGGACTGGATTGCCCATCCCACGCCCACCGGGTTCATGTTCAGGAACGTGGGCACGTCGTCGTGCCTCGCTCCCTACAAGTCGAAGGTTTCCCCCGGGACACCGACCTGGCTGACCGGCTGCGACGGAAAGGAGGAGCAGTCGTGGAAGGTCCCCTTCGGTGACGAGCAGCCTCCCGTGCGCGGACCGCGGGAACTTGCCCTGACCTACGCGACCAAGATATGCCAGAAGTACAAGAATGAATGCTCATGGGACATGGAATCGGAATCCCCCGCGGAAATGCTGCCGGACTCCTGCGCGTCGGACGCCTGGTTCAACGAAAACGGCTACCCGGATGGCGTTACCCATACGTTTTCGGTACTCAGGACGAACGGATGGTCCCACGAACTGGGCAGTGAAGTCGAGCTTGGACTGGAGACCGGCGCACTGTCATCACTGATTGCCAAGGTCACCGTCAAGGTGAAATTCACCTTCAAGAAGAGCTGGTCCGGCTCGGAAGCCCTGGGGAACCAGGTCACCGGCAAGATTCGACCGGGGGAATACGGCTGGGTCACGCTCTCCAGGGCTGCCACCAAGATCACCGGGACCTGGACGTTCAGCCGCAGTCATCTCCCCTGGACGGCCAGGGACACGATCGTCATGCCCGTGTCGACGTCCGACGACGGCCGGCCCACCCTCTATACCGTCCGGTCGTCCCCGAACCCGCCCATCTGCAAGTAGGACCGCGGGCACCGGCAGACGCCGAACAGCCCCGGGCTGCCGGGACGGCCCGCGGGCCGTCCCGGCAGCCCGGGCACACCGGTCGCAACGCAGCGATTCCGCGCGCGCATCGGGGCACGTCACGGCACCCGCCCGGGCCGCGCGCCCCGACCGGCGCGCGGCGGGGGCGAAGGGGCGCGGGTGGAGGCAGCGTCAGGCTCGGACCGGACGCGGCGGCGTCACGGTGCGTACAGGCTCGGGAGGTTGACCACGATGGCCTCCTGGGTGCTGCGGGCGATCACCACCACGGCCTCCACCTCGGGGTCCGGGTTCTCCTCGCGGTGCGGGACGAACGGCGGCACGAAGATGTAGTCGCCCGGGCCGGTGCGCAGCCGGATCTCCTCGGGCGTGCCGGAGGAGTCGTCGACGAACACGAACTCGGGGTGCCCGCTGACGATGTGGATGGCGGTCTCGGACTCGCCGTGGTGGTGGTCGGAGGACGCGGTCGAGGGCGCGACGTGGGTCTGCCCCATCCACAGCTTCTCCGAGCCCACGGTCCGTCCGCTGATGGCCGCGAAGCGCCGCATGCCGCCGGTCTGAGCGGTGTCGCCGTCGAGCTCGCCCGCCCGGATGTGGTGCAGCCGGGCCCGCAGGCCGGTACCGGGAGCGGCGGTCCCGCCGTCGTGCAGGTGCGGGTGGAAGCCGGTGCCCGCCCGGGTGACCACGGGCGCCTGCTCCGAGGTCTCCTCGGAGCGGTCGGCCGGGGCGGCCGGGTGGTGGTGCGGCGGGTGGGCGGTGGACATGGCGGCTCCTGGGTCGGGGATGGGAACGCGGGCGCGGGACGGGGACGTGGTGGCGGGTTGCGGACGCGACGAGGGGCGCGGGCGGGGCGGCGGCGAGCCCGCACCGGCGGTGCCGCGGGACGGCCGAGTGCCTGGGCATGGCGGTGGCCCGGAGTCCGGTGCGACGTACCGGCCGGGTTCGGACGCTAGGCCCGGCGGCGAAAGGATGTCAAGAGGTGTCCTTTCCCGCCGCACGCTCCGCGCCGTGCCGGACCACGGACCGGACAACCGACCGGACAAGGGACTTGAGCACGGCCGCGGCCGGGGGATACTCGGCCCATGCATATCTCCGCCAAGGCGGACTACGCCGCTCGGGCTCTGGTCGAGCTCGCCTGCGACACGTCCCGCCCGCTGA
Organism: Kitasatospora sp. NPDC058406; assembly: GCF_042722765.1. Classification (NCBI taxonomy): domain Bacteria; kingdom Bacillati; phylum Actinomycetota; class Actinomycetes; order Kitasatosporales; family Streptomycetaceae; genus Kitasatospora; species Kitasatospora sp. NPDC058406. Next base: position 16,737 of record NZ_JBHXKE010000155.1, on the reverse strand, counting down.
CCTGCGAGACCATCGCCGCCTCCCAGGGCATCCCGTTCCGATTCCTGAAGTCCGTGGTGGGCGAGCTGCGGCGGGCCGGGCTGGTCCGCAGCCAGCGCGGCTGCGAGGGCGGTTACTGGCTGGGCCGGGCCGCCGCAGAGATCACCCTGCTGGACGTGGTCCGAGCGGTCGACGGCGAGGTGATCACGCTGCGCGGCGAACCGCTGGCCGGGCTGGACTACCCGGGGCCGGCCCGGGGGCTGCCCGCCGTGTGGCGCAGCGTGGAGGACCGCGCCGTGGCGATCCTGACGGAGACCACCGTGGCGCACCTCGTGGGCACGGCCCGGCAGGTGGCACCCGCATGACGCGGCCGGCGGGCGGTGGCGGTACGACGGGCACGGAAGGCGCGGCGACGGCACCGGACGCGGCGGACGCCGTTGTGGAGATCGCCGAGTTCACCGATCCGATGTGCCCGTGGTCCTGGGGCGCCGAGCCGCGGTTGCGGCGGCTGCTGCGGGTGCTGGGCGAGGGGGCCAGGCACCGGCGGGTGTTCGGCGTCCTGTTCGACGAGGACGACGACCCGGCGCCGGATCCGGCGGCCGAGACCGCCTGGTACGCCCGGTACGTCGCGGAGATCGCGACGCACACCGGCGCTCCGCGCGCGGAGCGGCTGCGCTGGGTGGCGGCCAGCAGCTGGCCCTCCTCGCTGGCGGCGGCGGCCGCCGAGGCGCAGGGGCCGCTGGTCGGCGAGCGGGTGCTGCGCCGGCTGCGGGAGAGCGCCTTCGTGCTCGGCGAACCCGCGGACACGCCTGAGCGGGTCCTGGCGGCGCTCGCCGGGGTGCCGGGTCTCGACGAGGCCCGGCTGCGGACCGCGCTGGCCGATCCGGCGGTACGCGAGCGGGTGCGGCGCGACCGCGCCGAGGCGCGCCGGCCCCGGCCGGAGGTGGTCGGGCTGCACGGGCCGGGGCCGCACCCGGGGGCGGCCAAGGAGACCGGGGACGGCTACCGCTACGCGCTGCCGACGCTGGTCTTCAGCGGTCCGGCCGGGTGCCGGGTGGTGCCGGGGTGGCGGACGGTGGAGGAGTATCTGGCGGCGGTGGCCGCCGTGGCACCGGGGCTGTGGCCCGGTGCCGTGCCCGAGCCGACGGCCGCGGAGTTGTTGGAGCGCTACCGCAGCCTGGTCGAGGCGGAGTTGGCCGGGGCCGCGGGGCCGCTCCCCGGGGGCGTGCGGCGGGTGGCGACCGGGCACGGGGTGCTGGTGCTGCACCCCGACGAGCGTTCGGGTCCGGCCTGGGAGTCCGTCCGGCGGGCCGGCGGAGCGGGCTGAGCGCCGCCCGGGGCGGCTGCGGAGAGGGCTGAGTGTTTCCGGGACGGGTCGGCGCGTCGGGCGGGCCATCCACGGTTCGAGACGGGCGGCCCGCCCGGCGTCCGGTCCGCGAGACGTCGGCGCGTTGTCACAGCGGGCTGCGGGTGCGGCGCTCCGTACCGGCGGGGCACCGGCCGTTCGCGGGCGATGCGGCGGCGCGCCGTGAACGGCGCGTTGAGGGGGTGTTGCAGCACCGCCGCCGCAAACAGACACCTTTTGGTGTCCATTGACAGCAGGCCGCCGACCTGGCCAGGATGTGCCCCATGAACCCCACGCACCGCGTCACGGTGCGCCGCCACATGAGCCGCGCCGGCAGCGACCTCTGTTGTTGACCGCGTCCCGGCCCGGCGGCGCCCCCGCCGCCGAGTCCCGCCCCGGCCGTATCGGCCGGTAGCGCCGTACCACCGGAGCCCCCGGCCGCGCCGGGCCCGGTCCCGTACCGGCGCACCGCGGTTCACCGCCCCGCGCAGCCGGCACCCCGCCGCCGGGCCACCGGCCGCCGATAGCCGGCCGCCGCGCGATCCGGCGAGCGCCGCATCGCACCCCACCGCGGCAACACCCACCGCAGCCGTACCCCATCGAGCCACCGCACGCCCAGCGTCGGCCCGGCCACCCCGCCGCGCCCGGCCGTCCCCGTCTGCCGCCAGCCCCGCCCCCGACCCGCACGCCGGACCCGCGTGCCGGGCAGCGGGCGGTGGCGCCGCACCCACACCCCCGTCTCCGGTGCCCCGCCGCGCCCTGTCGCGCCGCGCCACCGTCCTCGTAACGCCCGAAAGGTGACGAACCGCCATGACCAGCACCCCCGCCCACCGCACCCTGCTCGGCAGACGTTCGCTGCTCGGCCTGGGCCTCGGCCTCGGCGCCTCCCTCGCCCTCGCCGCGTGCGGCGACACCGGCGCCGGCCAGGCCGGGACGGGCGGCGGCGCCCCCGGCGGCACCCTCAAGTGGGGCTGGGCGCTGCCCACCTCCTGGGACCCGGTGTTCTCCTCGGCCGGCTGGGACGTGCACGGCCTCTCCCTGGTCTACGCGGGCCTCACCAAACTGGACGAGAAGGGCAACGCCGTTCCCGCCCTGGCCACGTCCTGGAGCTACAGCCCGGACAGCGGCTCGGTGACCTTCACCCTGCGCCCCGGGGCGACCTTCTCCGACGGCACGCCGCTGGACGCCACCGCCGTCAAGAAGAGCCTGGACCGCGGCCGCAGCGATCCCAAGTCCCTGGTGGCCCCGCAGCTGACCAGCGTCAGCGAGGTGAGCGCGCCGGACGCGCAGACCGTGGTGATCAAGCTGTCCAGGCCCGACTACCAGATCCCCAACCTGCTGGCCGGCAAGACCGGGATGATCGTCAACCCCAAGGCCTTCGAGGCGGACGCCGCCGCGCTGGCCACCCGTCCGGCGGGATCGGGCCCCTTCACCCTCGTCTCGTACACCCAGAACGCGAAGGCCGTCCTCAAGCGCAATCCGACCTACTGGGACGCCGCCTCGATCAAGCTGGAGAACTTCGAGCTGCACCCGCTGCCCGACGCCGCCACCGTGGTCGGCGGCCTCCAGTCCGGACAGTTCGACGTGGCGCAGATCCCCGGCAGCCAGGTCGCCGCCGCCAAGGCCGCCGGGCTGGAGGTCCAGGAAATCCCCTCGCTGGTGGTCGCGGTGCTCGACGTCAACATCGAGAAGGCGCCGTTCGACAACCCCAAGGTGGTCGAGGCGCTGAAGTTCGCGATCGACCGCGAGGCCCTGGTGAAGACCCAGCTCTTCGGCCACGGAGAGGTCAACTACCAGCCTTTCCCGAAGGGTTACGTCGGCTTCGACCCCGCCCTCGGCGACCTCTTCCGGTACGACCCCGCGCGGGCGCGCACCCTGCTGGCCGAGGCCGGCTTCCCGAACGGGGTCGACCTCACGCTGACCACCACGGCCGCGCAGGGCCTGCCCGAGCAGCTCCAGGCGCAGCTGAAGGAGGTCGGCATCCGGGCCACGATCGACGTGATCCCGGCGGCGCAGGCCACCCAGATCATGTACATCCAGCACTCCAGGGCGCTCGCCTCCGACCAGTTCGCGGGCCGCGACTCCGCCGCGCAGGCCTTCCAGGTGCTCTTCGGCGAGCAGGGGCTGATGAACCCCGGCCGGCGCACCCCGCCCGAGCTCAAGGCCGCCGTCGACCTGATCTCGCGCACCCCGCTGGACTCCCCCGAGTACCCGAAGGTGTTTCAGGCCGCCACCGCGCTCGCCGTGCGCACGATGCCCAACACCTTCCTGTACAGCGTCCCGCGCCTGCTGGCCCGGCGTAAGTCGGTCTCCCCGATCCCCTCGTTCACGGTCGTCCAGCGGTTCGAGGGAGTGACTGCGTCGTGAGCGCCGTCCTCTCGCCCCCTCGCGCCCGGCGGGCGGGCCTGCTCGCACGCCGGGCGGCGCGCGCACCGCGCCCGCTGGGGCGGGTCCTGACCGGCGCCGCCACCGTGTTCCTGCTCTCCTCCGTGCTCACCTTCGGCCTGGGCGCCGTCTCCGACGCCAACCCCGCCGCGGCGGTGCTCGGCGAGACCGCCACCCCGGCCGACATCGCCCGGCTGGACCACCAGTTCGGCCTGGACCGGCCGCTGCCCGTGCAGTACGGCAGCTGGCTGTTGCACGCGCTCGGCGGCGACCTCGGGGTCTCCTGGTTCACCACCGTCCCGGTGGCCGACTCGATCGCCGCCGCCCTGCCGGTGGACCTGTCGATCGCCGGACTCGCACTGCTGCTGGCGGTGCTGCTCGGCGGCGCCGCCGGAGTCTCGGCGGCGCTCAGCAACGGCGGGCGGCTCGACCGGGCGGTCACCGCCGTCTGCACCCTGCTCGGCACGCTGCCGGCCTTCGTGATCGCCATCGGACTGATCACCCTGGTCGCCGTCCAGTTCCGGCTGCTGCCCTCCGGCGGGTACGTGCCGTTCTCGCAGAATCCCGGCGAGTGGCTGCGCTTCGCCCTGCTGCCCGCCCTGGCGCTCAGCCTGGACGCCGCCGCCGGGATCGCCCGCCAGCTGCGGACCTCGCTGGTCGCGGAGCTGCGCGAGAACTACGCCACCGGCGCGCTGATGCGCGGGCTGTCCTGGCGGCGGGTGCTGTTCGGGCACGCGCTGCGCAACGCCGCCGGGCCCGCCGTCACCGTGCTGGGGATGAGCGTGCCGGTGCTGATCGGCGGCGCCGTCGTCACCGAACGGATCTTCAACCTGCCGGGGATCGCCCAACTGTCGCTGCGCGCGGCGGAGCAGCACGACGTCCCGGTGATCCAGGGCACCCTGCTGGTGACCGTCGCGGTCGTCCTGGCCGCCAACCTCGCCGTGGACGCGCTGCTGTTCGCGCTCAACCCGGCGGCCAGACGCCGCGCCCGCCCGGCGGGCGCGGCCACCGGCGCGAAGGCCGTCCACGCCGCAGGCCCCGCCGCCGACCTCGTCCCGTCGGCGACCGCCGCCTCGGGAGGTGCCCGGTGAACGCGCTGCGCACCACCCTGCGGGTACCGCTCGCCCGCGTCGCGCTGGCGGCCCTCGGCGTCGTCCTGCTGCTGGCCCTCCTCGGTGACCGGCTCGCCCCGATGGACCCGCTCGCCCAGGACCCGTCCGCCATCCTGCACAACCCCGGCGGCGGCCACCTGCTGGGCACCGACTACCTCGGCCGCGACGTGCTCAGCCGGCTGCTCGCGGGCACCGGTCCCTCCGTCCTGGCCGCCGCCGAGGCGGTCGCGGTGGCCGCCCTGCTCGGGGTCGTCCCCGGCCTGCTCTCGGTCCGGTTCGGCGCCACCGGTTCCTGGCTCGCCCTGCGGTCGGTGGACGCGCTGATGACGCTGCCGTTCACGCTGTTCGCCATCGCCGCCGTCGGTCTGCTCGGCAACGGGCTGCACCAGGCGATGATCGCCCTGGGGGTGCTGCTGTCGCCGCTGTTCTTCCGGGTCGTCCGGGCCGCCGCCCTGGGGCTCGACCGCGCCCAGTACGTGGAGGCTGCCGAGCTGATGGGCGCGTCCCGGGCCTGGATCCTGCGGGTTCACACCTGGCGCAAGGTGCTTCCGACGGTGGCCGTCACCACCGCGCACGCCCTGGCCACCAGCCTGCTGACGGTCTCCTCGCTGACCTTCCTCGGCATCGGCGTCCAGCCTCCGGCCCCCACCTGGGGCGGCATGCTGGCCAGCGACCTCGGGTTCCTCGCGCAGCAGCCGTGGGCGCCCGCCGTGCCCACCTTCCTGATCATGGTCACCATCGGGGCGCTCAATCTGCTCGCCGACGTCCTCGCCGACGCCGACCGGACGGACACCGCGGCGCTCGGAGCCCCCGCCGGTGAGCCGGCCGGGAAGACCTCCGGCACGAAGGACGCGCTCCCGACGACGACGGCCGGGGCCCGGCCCGCCGGCACCGAGCCGTCCGGCGGGCCGCACCCGCCCGCGGACGACGCCGCGCTGCGGGTCGAGGGCCTGCACGTCACCGTCGGCGGCGGCCGCACCGAGGCCGTCCGGGACGTCTCGTTCGCCGTCCGCCCCGGCGAGGCCCTCGGGTTGGTCGGCGAGTCCGGCAGCGGCAAGACGCTCACCTGCCGCTCGGTGCTCGGCCTGCTCGCCCCCGGCGTCGCCGTGTCGGCCGGACGGATCACCCTCGGCGCCGCCGCACCGGACGCCGCGAGCGGATCCCCCGGCGCTGCGGAGCCCACCGGACCCACCGGGCCGACCGGGCCCACCGGGCCCACCGAACTGACCGGGCTCACCGACCGAGCGTGGCAGCAGGTCCGCGGCGACCGCCTGGGCGCGGTCTTCCAGGACCCCGGCTCCTACCTCAATCCCTCGCTCACCGTCGGCCGCCAGCTCGGCGAGCCGCTGCGCCTGCGCCTCGGCCTGAGCCGGGACGAGGCCCGCCGGCGCGCGGTGGAGCTGTTCGAGGCGGTCGGTCTGCACGACCCGCAGACCGTCCACGACCGCTACCCGCACGAGCTCTCCGGCGGCATGCTCCAGCGCGTCCTGATCGCCGTCGCGGTCTCCGGCGACCCCGGGCTGCTGGTCGCCGACGAGGCGACCACCGCGCTGGACACCGTCGTCCAGGCGGAGGTGCTGGACCTGCTCGACGGGCTGCGCAAGCGGCGCGGTCTGGCGCTGCTGCTGGTCAGCCACGACCTCGCCGTGGTGGCCGACGTCTGCGACCGGATCCTGGTGTTCTACGCCGGGGAGATCGTCGAGGAGGGCCCCACCGCCGAGGTGATCGCCCGCCCCGCGCACCCGTACACCGAGGCGCTGCTCCAGGTCGCCTCCCTCGGCCGGCGCCACCGCCGCGAGCCGGCCGTGATCCCTGGCCGGCCACCCGAGCCCGGCACCGCGGGGCCAGGCTGCCGCTTCGCCGACCGCTGCGCCTACGCCACCCCGGACTGCACCCGGAGCGGCATCTCGCTCACCCCGGTGGGCGGCTCCGGCGGGGACGGCACCCGCCGGGTGCGCTGCGTCCGCGCCGAGGACCTCGCGCTCACCGGAGCCTGGGGAGCCGGGACCCCCGAAGCCCCGGGAACCACCGTGACCACCCCGACCGCCCCGACCGCCCCGACCGCCCCGCACCACCGGACGGAGGCCCCCGTATGAGCACCACCACCGCCCCGGCGGCGCCGCTCGCCCGCACCGACGGGTCCGAACCGGCCGCCCGCCCCGCCACCCTGCGGATCGAGAGGCTCTCGGTCGCCTTCGGCCGCACCCCGGTCCTCGGTGGCGTCGACCTGGACGCGCACTCCGGCGAGATCCTCGGGCTGATCGGCGAGACCGGCTCCGGCAAGACCACGCTGGCCCGCGCCGTGGCCGGGCTCGCCCCGGTCACCGCCGGCCGGATCACCGTCGACGGCACCGACCACGGCGCCCTGCGCGGCCGGGCCCTGCGCGCCGCCCGCCGCGCCGGGACGGTGCAGTACATGTTCCAGGACCCGCTGCGCTCCCTCGACCCGGACCTGACGGTCGCCCGCCTGGTCGGCGAACCACTGGCCGTGGCGGGCGTGCCCCGGGCCGAACGGGAGGAGCGGGTCAGGGAGGCGCTGGACCGGGTCGGCCTGGACCCCGCGCTCACCACCCGTACCCCCGCCCGGCTCTCCGGCGGCCAGCGCCAGCGGGTCGCCCTGGCCAGGGCCGTCGTCGGACGGCCCCGGCTGCTGCTCGCCGACGAGCCGGTCAGCGCGCTCGACGCCTCCAACCGCAACCACGTGCTGCGGCTGCTCGACCGGCTGCGCCGCGAGCTGGACCTGGCCGTCGTGGTGATCTCGCACGACCTCGACTCGCTCTCCGGGATCGCCGACCGGATCGCCGTCCTCTACCGGGGCCGGATCGTCGAACAGGGCCCGGCCCGTACGGTGCTGGAGCACCCGCTGCACCCGTACAGCGCGCTGCTGGGCGCCGCCGCGCCAAGCCTGGACCCGGCCAGGCGGGCCGCCCTGGAGCTGCTGCGCACCCCGGCACCCGGGGCCCCGTCGATCGGCGGCCAGGACGGCTCCGACCCCGGCGGCGCCGACCGGAGCGCCTGCGCGTTCGCCCACCGCTGCCCGTTCGCCGACCAGGCCTGCGCCGTTCGTCCCGACCCGCTCCCGGCCACCACCCCTGCGGGGGCCACCGCCTGCGCCGCGTCCCCACCGCCCGGCACCCCGGCCCCGCTCCCGGTCGTCCTGCCGGTCGGCGCCCCCACCGGGCACACCGTGGCCTGCCACCACTCCCCCGGCTGGCGGGCGCGGCTGCCCCGCTGACGCCACCGACCGTCTCCTCCCGTACCGGAGTACGCCCATGCCTGCCGCACCCCCCGCCCGGGCGCTCCCCGCGCCGCTGCCGACGCCCGCGACCGACGGCCTGGCCGCGATCACCGCCGCCCTGGCGGCCCGCGCCGCCGAGCACGACCGGGACGCCTCCTTCCCCGCCGAGGGCATCGAACTCGTCCACGGCGCAGGTCTGTTGACCGCCACCGTGGCCCGGCGCCACGGCGGCCCGGGCGGCGGTCTGGCCGACACCGTCCGGATCCTGCGCGCGCTCGGTGCCGGTGACCCGGCCGTCGCGCTGGTCACCGCGATGACCCTGTTCGTGCACGCCGCCGAGGCCCGCCGCCCGCACTGGCCGGCCGGACCGCTCGCCGACCTGCTGGCCGAGTCCGCCGTCCGCCCGACGCTGGTCAACCACGTCCGGGTGGAGCCCGATCTCGGCACCCCCGTCCGCGGCGGGCTGCCCACGACCGTCGCCCGGCGCAGCGGCGACTCCTGGGAGCTGACCGGCCGCAAGATCTACTCCACCGGCGCCCCCGCGCTGCGCTGGCTGCTGGTCTGGGCCAGGACCGAGGAGGACGATCCCCGGGTCGGCTCCTTCCTGGTGCGCGGCGACCGGCCCGGGATCACCGTCGAGCCGACCTGGGACCACCTGGGCCTGCGGGCCAGCCGCAGCGACGACGTCCTGCTCGACGCCGTACGGATCCCCCTCGACCACACCACCGGACTGGCCCTCCCGGAGCCGGACGGCGGCCGGGACGCGCTCGGCGGTGCGTGGAACTCGCTCGGCCTCTCCGCCCTCTACCTGGGGGTGGCCCGCGCCGCGCAGTCCTGGCTGACCGGGTTCCTGCACGAGCGGACCCCGACCTCGCTGGGCGCCCCGCTGGCCACCCTGCCCCGGTTCCAGAGCGAGCTGGGCGGCATCGACGTCGACCTGGCCGGCGCCGAACGGCTGGTCGCCAGTCTCGCCGGGGCGGTCGACGCGAGCGACGAGTCGGCCGCCGAGGAGAGTCCGGGCGCCAAGCTGATCGCCACCCGGGCCGCCGTGGAGGCCGTCCAGCGCGCCGTCGCCCTCACCGGCAACCACGGCCTGACCCGCCACCACCCGCTCCAGCGCCACCTGCGGGACGTGCTGTGCAGCCGGGTGCACACCCCGCAGGACGACACCGTCCTGCTCACCCGCGGCCGGGCCGCCCTGCACCGCTCTCTGACTCTCTGACCCTCCGACCCTCTGACCGCGTCCGTTTCTCCCTGCCCTTCCTCTCCCCAACACCACTGCCATGAAAGGCTTTTCGCCATGCCCGTCGAGTTCATCGGCATGATCTCCACCCACGACGTCTCGGAGACCCGCCCGGCCCACGGCCCGGTGGTCGACGTGGACTACACCCGTCGCTTCGCCCGGGCGCACGAGGACGCCGGCTTCGACCGCATCCTGGTCGCGCACTCCTCGGCCAGCCCCGACCCCAACCAGGTGGCGGCGTTCGCCGCGGCCAACACCGAGCGGCTGGGCCTGCTGATCGCCCACCGTCCGGGCTTCATCGCCCCGACCGTGGCCGCCCGCACCTTCGCCACCCTGGACCAGTTCTCCGGCGGCCGGGTCGCCGTGCACATCATCACCGGCGGGCACGACGCCGAGCAGCGCCGCGACGGCGACTACCTCACCAAGGACGAGCGCTACGCCAGGACGGACGACTACCTGACCGTGCTCACCAAGGCGTGGACGGAGGAGGGCCCGTTCGACCACGAGGGCCCGTACTACCGCTTCGCCGACTTCCACTCCGAGGTCCGCCCGGTCACCCGGCCGCGGATCCCGCTCTTCTTCGGGGGCTCCTCGGAGGCCGCCTACCGGGTCGGAGGCAAGCACGCCGACACCTTCGCCCTGTGGGGCGAGCCGCTGGCGGAGACCGCGCAGCAGATCGCCTCGGTGCGCGCCGCCGCCGAGGCCGCCGGGCGCACCGACGTCCACGGCATCAGCGTCTCCTTCCGCCCGATCCTGGGCCGCACCGAGGACGAGGCCTGGGAGCGCGCGCACGGAATCCTGGCCACCATCAAGGAGCGGGCGGACGCCTTCGGCGGGCGGCGCCAGGTGCTCCCGGTCGGTCCGGGCGCCGCCCCGCAGAACGTCGGCTCCCAGCGGCTGCTGGCCGCCGCTGCCAAGGCCGACCGGCACGACCGCGCGCTGTGGACCGCCCCCGCCGCCGCGACCGGGGCGGCCGGGAACTCGACCGCGCTGGTCGGCACCCCGGAGACGGTCGCCCAGGCGCTGCTGGACTACGTCGACCTCGGCGTCACCACGCTGCTGATCCGCGGCTACGACCCGCTGGACGACGCGATCGACTACGGCCGGGAGCTGCTGCCGCTGGTACGCCAGGAGGTCGCCCGCCGCGACGAGCGGGCGGCGCGCGAGGCGGCGGCCGGGGCCGAGGCCACGGCCAGGGCCGAGGCGGCCCGGACGGCGCTGCCGGACGCCGAGCCCGCGGGCGCCGCCCGATGAGCACCCCCGCACCCGCGGTGGCCGTCCCCGGCGCCGGCACCGCGCCGGGGACGGGCCCGGCGCCCGCCGGGCCCGCGCCCGCCCCGACCTCGGCGTCGGCGTCCTGGGACCCGGCCGACGGCGTGGTCGTCCGCGGCACCGTCCTGCTGCTCCCCGGCCGGGGCGAACACCCGGGCCTGTACGGCCGGTTCGGACGCCGGCTCGCCTACGACGGCTACCGGGTGGTGGCGACGGCGCACGGCGGCGAGGCGGCCGAGGCCGACGCCCTCGCGGAGCGCGTCGCCGAGGAGCGCGCCGCGCTCCCGGCCGGCGCGCCCGTCGTCCTGGCCGGCTCCGACACGGGGGCTCTGCTCGCCCTGGCCGCCGCCGGGCCCGCCGCACCCGACGGCCTGCTGCTCGTCGGCCTCCCCACGGCCGGTCCCCGGCCGGACGGCGCGCAGCGGACCGGCACCGCCGCGGAGGGCGCCTGGACGGACGAGCTGACCGCCAGGACCGCCTGCCCGGTGCACCGGGACCTGCTCGGCAGCGACCCCGGCTACCGGCCGGGCGCGTTGGAGGAGCCCGTGCCCGCCGCGCTCGCCGAGGCGGCCGAGCGGTCCGCCCCCGGCACGCCCGCCCTGCTGGTGCACGGCGGGGCCGATCCGGTCTCGCCGCCCGCGACCGCCCGGAGGCACGCCGCCCGGCTGGCGGCCGAACTGCTGCTGGTCGTCGACGGCCGACACGACGCGCTCAACGACGCCCCGCACCGCAGCGTGGCCGCCGCCGTCGTGCAGTGGCTGGAGCGGCTGCGCGGCGGTCCGCACCTACCCGTCCAGCTGATCCCGGTCGCCGGCCCCGCACCCGTACCGGACGCACCACAAGCACCGGGCGACCCGGTGGCCCACCTCCCGGAAGGAGTCCCGGCATGACCAGGCTCGACGAACGCCCCGCCTTCGCCGTACCGGCGGGTGCGGCACCCCCCGCACTCGCCCCCGCCCCGGATGCCGCCCCCGCCGCCGACCTGCTGCGCGGCGCGCTGCGCCGGCACGCCTCCGGCGTCACCGTGATCACCGTGGCGGGCCCCGGCGGACAGGCCGGGTTCACCGCGACCTCGTTCACCTCGGTGAGCCTGGAGCCCGCGCTGGTCTCCTTCTACCTGGCGACCACTGCCTCCTCCGCCCCCGCCGTCCGGGCCTGCGAGGCGTTCACGGTGCACATCCTGCGCCACGGCCAGCAGGAGCTGGCGAAGCGTTTCGCCCGCAGCGGGATCGACCGCTTCGCCGACACCCCGTGGCACACCGGACCACACGGCACGCCGCTGCTGCCCGGCGCCGCCGCCCGGCTGACCGCCAGGACGACCCAGGTGACCCCGGTCGGCGACCACCTGCTGATCGTCGGCGAGGTGGTGGGCGCGGACACCGACGGCGGCCCGCCGCTGGTGCACCACAACGGCGGGTACGGGCGGTTCGCCGCCGACCTGGAGGGCTGAGGACCATGCCGCTGACCGCCCACTGGTTCCTGCCCACCACCGGGGACAGCCGGTACGTCGTCGGCGGCGGCCACGGCTCGGTGCCCGGCACGGCCGGTTCGGACCGCCCGCCGAGCATCGCCTACCTGGGCCAGATCGCCCGTACGGCCGAGCAGTTGGGATTCACGGGCGCGCTGACCCCGACCGGGGCCTGGTGCGAGGACGCCTGGCTGACCACCGCGATGCTCACCCAGGTGACCGAGCGGCTCAAGTACCTGGTCGCCTTCCGCCCCGGCCAGCTCAGCCCCACCCTCGCCGCCCAGATGGCGACCGGCTACCAGAACCAGTCGGGCGGCCGGCTGCTGCTCAACATCGTCACCGGCGGCGAGTCCGCCGAGCAGCGCGCGTACGGGGACTTCCTCGACAAGACGGGCCGCTACGCCCGCACCGCGGAGTTCCTGGACATCACCGGGCGGCTCTGGCGCGGCGAGCGGGTGGACCACCACGGCGCCCATCTGCGCGTCGAGGGCGCACAGTTGACCCGGCTGCCGGAGCCGGTCCCGGAGGTGTACTTCGGCGGGTCCTCCCCGGAGGCCGCCGAGGTCGCCGCCCGCCACGCCGACGTCTACCTCACCTGGGGCGAACCCCCGGAGATGGTCGCCGAGAAGATCGGGGCCATCCGCGATCTGGCGGCGCGGTACGGGCGCACCCCGCGCTTCGGCATCCGGCTGCACGTGATCACCCGGGACACCTCCGCGGACGCCTGGGCGCAGGCCGGGCGTCTGCTGGCCGGGATGGATCCGGCGCGGATCGCCGCCACCCAGGAGGCACTGGCGCGCAGCGAGTCGGAGGGCCAGCGGCGGATGCGGCTGCTGCACGGCGGATCGACGGAGCGGCTGGAGGTGTCGCCGGGTCTCTGGGCCGGGATCGGCCTGGTGCGCGGCGGTGCGGGCACCGCGCTGGTCGGCAGCCACCGCGAGGTCGCCGACCGGATCGAGGAGTACCACCGCCTGGGCATCGACGAGTTCGTGCTGTCCGGGACGCCCCACCTGGAGGAGGCGTACTGGGTCGGCGAGAACGTGCTGCCCCTGCTCGCAGCCCGCGGCCTCTGGAAACCCGCGGCCTGACACGCGCGGCTTCTGCGGGCCCGGGCCCTGCCGGCGCACGGGCAGAGCCCCGCTCGCACGCATGCGCGACGACAGCCGGCCCAACACACCACCAACCCCCACCCCACCCGCACCCGGCGCTGGATCTCCACGAGGAGGACAGTTCCGAGATTGCCTGCCGGCCGGCGGCTTCAAGGAGAACGATCGACACCGACGACCTCCGGCTCTGTTGTGCGACTCGACATCACGCAGCACGAGACGGAGGTCGTCGCCTCGTCCGGCAGATCCCCATGCGGGTGACGAACTCGAACAACCTCATGTTGATCACTGAAGGTAGAACGACAGGCTCAGGAATTGTCCGGTCGGTCATGTGCGGAGCCGGAGGACGAAAGCTGCTGCGGCAACGGTGTCGAGGGCGGGGAGAGGTAGCGTTCGAACTCCTCGCGCATGCGGGTGATTTCGCTCTTCGAGAGTGCGGAAGAGCCGGTGACGGTCATCCTCCGCTCCTTGCCGGTGCCGAGGTCCTTCGCGGACGCGTGCATGATGCCGTTGGCGTCGATGTCGAAGGTGATCTCGATCTGGGGCAGACCGCGCGGGGCCGGCGGCAGGCCGGTCAGCTCGAACACACCGAGCAGTTCGTTGTCCGCTGCGCTCTGGTGCTCACCCCGGTAGACCTTGAGCCGCAGAGCGTGCTGGTTGTCCTCGGCGGTGGTGAAGATCTCGGAGCGCTTGGTCGGGATCGTGGTGTTGCGTTCGATCAGGGTGTTCATGGTGCCGTCCGCGATCCTGATACCCAAGGAGTGCGGGGTGACCCGAAGCAGCAGGACGTCCTTGACCTCGCCCTTCAGCACACCGGCCTCCAAGACACTGCCGATCGCGGCGGCCCCGTCGGGGTCCGCGGCAATGACGGGCTCCTTGCCGCCGGTCAGCTCGCGGACGAGCTCGGCAACGGCCGGCATGCGGGTCGAGCCGCCGACGAGGACCACGTGGTCGATCTCGGAGAGGGCGATGCCCGCGTCCTTGATCACGTTGTGGAACGGAACCTTGCAGCGCTCCAGCAGGTCCGAGGTCAGCTGCTGGAACCGGGCCCGGGTGAGCTTCTCGTCCAGGTGCAGCGGACCCTCGGCGGAGGCCGCGATGTAGGGCACGTTGATCGAGGTCTCGCAGGAGGAGGACAGCTCGATCTTGGCCTTCTCGGACGCCTCGCGCAGACGCTGCAGCGCCGTCTCGTCCCCGGACAGGTCGAGACCGTGGCCGGCCTGGAAGACCTTCACCAGGTGGTCGACGACCTTCTGGTCCCAGTCGTCACCGCCGAGGTGGTTGTCGCCGCCGAGGGCCTTGACCTCGACCACGCCGTCGCCGGTCTCAAGAACGGCGACATCGAGGGTGCCACCGCCCAGGTCGAGAAGCAGGATGGTCCGGTCGCTCTCGTCGCCCAGGCTGTAGGCCGTACCGGCAACGGCCGGCCCGTCGACGATGCGCCGTACATCCAGGCCCGCGATCTCGCCCGCCTCCCTGACTGCCACGCGCTCGGCGTCCGAGGCGTACGCCGGGACACTGATGACGGCTTCGGTGACCGGCTCGCCCAGGTATGCCTCGGCATCCCGCTTGAGTTTCCGAAGGACGAAGGCGGAGATCTGCTGCGGCGTGAAGTCGTTGCCGTCGATGCCGATCCTCCAGTCAGTGCCCATGTGGCGCCTGACCGAACGGACGGTGCGGTCGACGTTGGCGACCGCCTGGCGCTTGGCGGCCTCGCCGACGAGCACCTCGCCGTTCTTCGCGAAGGCGACGACGGACGGCGTGCTCCGGGTGCCCTCGGCGTTGGTGACAAACCTGGGCTCACCGTCCACGAGGACGCTGACGAAGGAATTCGTCGTACCAAGGTCAATGCCGACCGCACGGATCCGGCGGACGCTCGGCGGAACGGGCACAGACAGGGAGGCCGCCCGCGCGGTGCCGAACTCGGCCCACACGGCCCGGCTCGCCTCCGCCGCCTTCACATCGACGAACTCCGTTCCGTACAGCCTGGCCAACAAGCCCGCGATCTTCCCGTACTTCCGGGCGGCCCCGGCCGGGTCCCCGTTGTGGCCGAGGAACTCCTCGTCGTCGAGCAGCATGCGCGGTGTCTCCTGGCCGCAGCCCTCCGCCCGAGCCCAGCGCTCACCCTCGGTCGCGGGCCGGTAGCTCCTGTTGCGGGCGATCACCAGGTCTGCGACGGTGTCGGTGCCCTGCCTGCGGGGCTTCGGCAGGCCCCTTCTCACCAGCCGCTGGTGGAGGAGCTGGTAGAGCTGCCCAAGAGTCAGGTCCAACGGCGCGTTCTCATCCCCCTCGGTGAGCAGCCGCACCAGCTCGGCAGTGAACGCGGTGTTCCGTTCGCCGTGTGGTGCGCGCGCGGCCGTACCGGCGGAGGTGGAGGTGAGCACGAAAGTCCCGGCGATCTCGATCTGGTCCAGCGCGAGCGAATCGCCGGGGGCCATGATGTCGATGGCGCGCCCGGAGAAGCAGCAGTCGAGGATGACCACCCGCTTGCGCGCGGGGCTGTCGATGACGAACTCCCGGAGCTCGTCGAAGGGCAGCGCGGTGTGGCGCAGTTGTCTGCCGCGACGGGTGCGGGACAAGCCAAGGTGCAGGTTCCCCGCGCTGTCCAGCAGTCCGTGGCCCGCGAAGTAGATCAGCAAGAGGTCTTCCGCCTGCGCGGTCAGCTCGGTGAGCCTGTCCACCAACTCCTCGTTACTGCCCGGGTTCGCGATGGTCACACAGGTCTGCGAAGTCGACCAGCCGTGCAGCGGCAGGCCGAAGGCGTCCGCGACGTCGGTCAGGTTGTTGAGCACCGCTGGAAGGTCGAGCAGGTCCGGGTCCGCCGGGTAGTTCGCCGTGCCGATCAGGACGATCCGGGAGCGGTCGCCGTCAGGGAGTCGCATCGGGCAGAGCGTCCGGTTGCTCCTCGGTGATGAAGCGGCGCAGCGCCGCGACCGTCTCGTCCCCGGCCTTCACTCCGCTGAGCTGGACCTCCATGGAACCACCGTCCGGCCTGGTCACCCTGACGGTGACGTCGAGGGTGCGCTGCCGCACCCATTCGACTACCGCCTGGGCGAGGACGGTCGCCGCGCCTCCGGCGGACAGGGCCACCACCAGCACCTCGGCGAGCCCGCCCATCTCCTCCGGACCGACCTCGCCGTCCAGCAACTGCACTCGCCCCCGCAGCTCATCCTCGTGACGCAGCCAGGCACGCAACGACCGGAGATCCGAGGCGGCCGCCGCCGGGTCCGCCCCCGCGATGGTGATACGCGATTCCATTCCACTCCCAGCCCAGGCGATTTAACTGCCCGTCAGCCTAGGTGATGGACACCCACCCGGTCGGGGAAACCTCCTCGAACGCCGGCCTGATGAAGTCACGGGCGACGGGTTCGATAGCAAGTTCGACGTCCAGGGCCTCAGCTCACCACCCTCGGCACCGCGAGCGCCCGCAGCGCGCCCGGTCTGCTCGCCGTCCCGGGAAGCGGCAGCGTGCCAGGGCAGCGGGTTCCTCGGTACGGCGGCGTCCTGCCGCAGCGTTCCGAAGCCCTCCGCCCGGGGGCGGGTTAATTGGGGGGGGGGTAGGGAAGCAGCGGGCGTGCCCGCGACGGGG
>NZ_JBHXKE010000154.1:0-22518 GCF_042722765.1 Kitasatospora sp. NPDC058406 | reverse complement strand
CCACACCGGAGCGGGGTACCGGGCGGCCGACCGGGCGGGCGCGCCCTCCGCCGCGCCCGCCCGGCACGGGATCAGCCCACCGGACCGAGCAGCCCCGGCAGTTCGACGACGGACGTCAGCACGTGCGTCGCCCCGTCGGCCCGCAGCCGCTCCTCGCCGTGGGCGCCGGTGAGCACCCCGGCCACCACGGACGCCCCGGCGCGCGCGCCGGTCAGCATGTCGTAGCCGGTGTCGCCGGCCACCGCGATCTGCCGCACGGACTCGGTCCCGGTGCGCAGCAGCGCGGTGAGCGCGAGGTCGGGGTACGGGCGGCCTCGGCCCGCCTCGGCGGGGCAGAGCGTGAGGTCGGCGATCGACTGCCAGCCGAGCGCGGTGAGGATGCGGTCCTGGGTGGCCCGGGAGAAGCCGGTGGTGAGGACCACCGTCCGCCCCTGGCCTCGGAGTTCGGCGATCGCCTCGGCCGCGCCGGGCAGTGCCGCGCAGTGACCGGCGTCGACCAGGTCGTGGTAGGCGGCCTCGAAGGCGGTGTTCGCCCGCTGGGCCTTCTCCTCCTCGCCGAACAGGTGCCGGAAGACGGAGATCTTGGACTCGCCCATGGTGGCGCGGACGTGCTCCAGCATGCGGGCGTGCTCGGGGCTGCCGGCCTCGACGCCGAGGGTGCCGGCGGCGGCCTGGAAGGCCCGCTCGACGAGGCCGTCGTCGGCCACGGTGGTGCCGGCCATGTCCAGGACGACCAGGCGGATGTCGTACGACATTTCAGTTCCTCTTACAGGTTGGCGAGTTCGGCGGTGGTTTCGGCGATGGCGGGCGAGCAGGTCATGCCCCGGCCGCCCGGGCCGGTGACCAGCCAGACGCCGTCGCGGACGCGCTCGCGATGAACGACCCGGGTGGTGTCGACGCACTGCGCGTACACCCCGGCCCAGCGGCGCCGGACCCGGGGCAGCGGGCGGCCGAGCAGTTCCTCGGCCACGCCGACCAGGTGGTCGTACGGGTCCTCGACCACGTCGAAGCCGAACGGCTGGTCGTACTCGTGGGTGTCGCCGATGGTCAGACCGCCGTCCCGGCGCTGCACCATCAGCAGCTGCATCTTGTGCTCGGCGGCGACCGGCGGCTGCGGCTGAACGGCCTTGAGGTGCTCCAGCGCACCGCCGGCGAAGGCGGGGTAGTAGCGGAAGGAGTCGCCGTCGGCGACGGAGGTGGTGAGCGGTTCACCCAGCGGGTCGGTCTGCATCATCTGCAACCGCACCTTGCGGACGGGCAGTTCGGGGGCGAGCTCGCGGACCAGGCCGCCCAGCCAGGCGCCGGTGCAGAGCACGACGAGGTCGCCGGTGTGGGTGTCGCCGTGGTCGTCGCGGACGGCGTTCTCGCCGATGACGTCGCGGACCTCGCGCCCGGGCAGGAAGGTGTACCGGCCGGTGGCCAGCAGGGCGGCGCGCAGCGCGGGCTGGGCGGTGCGCGGCTCGACGGCGGCGTCCCGGTCGCACTGCAGGGCGCCGAGCAGCTTGCCGCGCAGGGCCGGGTTGGCGGCCCGGGCCTGTGCCGCGTCGAGCAGCCGGTAGCCGCGCGCCGCGGCGTCCGGCAGGGTCAACGCCTGCTCGGCGACGGCGAGTTCGGCCTCGGTGCGGATCGCGGTGAGCGAGCCGTTGGCCCGGAAGCCGAGGTCGGGCACCTGGCCGCCGATCCGCTCCCAGAGCTCGCGGGCACGCAGCGCGGTGTCCAGTTCCTCGCCCTGGGCCCGGCCGCTGACCCAGACCAGGCCGAAGTTGCGCACCGAGGCGCCACGCGCCTCGGTCTCCCGCTCCAGGTGGACGACCTCGTGGCCGCGTTCCACGGCGTGCCAGGCGTGCATGGTGCCGAGCACGCCTGCTCCTACGACGATGACTCTCATGCGGCCAGGGTGGTGCCGCCAGGTGACCGAGGGGCGTCGGAGCGGCGGCCCGCAGATGAACCGACCGAAAAGTTGTACAGCCAACCTGGGGCGAGGGTCGCGACTCGGGCCCGAGGCCGGGGCGCGAGGCCCGGGGCACCCGCCCCGAACCCCGCCCGGCCCGCCCCGGCAGCTCGCCCGGGTGCCCCGCGCCGGGTGCCCCGCTACCGTCGCACCGTCGCCCGCAGGTAGTTCCGCCGGCCGAACTTCGGCTCGTCCACCGCCGTCAGCTCCTCCACCTGGAACCGGTACAGCGCCGCCGCACCGCCCCCGGTGAGGAACTGCCGCCGGATCTCCGCGTCCTGCGCGAAGGCGGGGTACCGACCCTGGTAGGCGGCCAGCGCCGACTCGGCCTGCCGCCCCCACGCCTCCCCCGCGCTGCCGGTCAGCTGGAGGCCGCGCAGTTGCTCGCCGAAGACCGGCGGCGGCAGGAAGACGGTCGCCGCCGCCCGGGCCTCCTCGGCCAGGTGGTGGCTGTGCCGGGTGGCACGCTCGCTGACGAAGTAGAGGACGAGGTCCTCGTCGTACGCGAAGAAGGCGAGGTTGGCGTGCGGGCCGTGCTCGTGGCCGGCGGTCGCGAGCGTGAGCACCATCGCCTCGGCCAGCAGCCCCTCGACCCCCTTGCCGAGCTCCTCGGCCGGCCAGTCCCCCTGGGTGATGTCGAGTCCGTACGGCATGGGCAGCACTTCCCTCCACTGGCACGCCCGGCGCCCGTGGCGCCCGGGCACGACTGAGCCGGGCGGGCGCCGCGTCCACAGGGGCCCCACGCCCGGCTCACATGCTCTCCCCGCCACCCCGGTCACACAAGGGTCGGACGGCACCCGTCCCGCTCAGCCCCGCCGCATCGTCGCCGGCGGTCGGCCACCGGCCGGCGCGGGCAGCCCGGCGCCGAGGAGCGGGCGCAGCGGACCGCTCCGCACGCGGTCGACCAGCGGCGCGGCCCGGCCCGCCACCGACGCGAGCGGAAGCGCCACCAGTACGCCGACCACCGCACCGGCCAGCACGTCGTGCGGGTAGTGCACGCCCACCCACACCCGGGAGGCACCCATCAGGACGGCGGCGACCCCGGCGATCCACCCGATCCGCCGGTCGGCGAACCAGAGCGCGGCGGCGGCGGCGAACGCGACCACCGTGTGGTTGCTCGGGAACGACCAGTCGCCGGGTCCGGGGCAGGTCTCCAGGGTGTCGCGCACCCCGAGCTGGGCGCAGGGCCGGACCTCCTCCACCACTCCCTTGAACACCGAGTTCACCGCGTACGCGACGACCACGATCAGCGGCGAGGCGAGTACCCGCGCTATCACCACGGACCCGGCCCCCCGCGCACGCCACCACGCGGCGAGCATGAGCAGCGCGAAGAGCGCCAGGCCGAGCGCGGACCAGAGCGCGACCAGCCGGTCCAGCCAGTGCGGCGCGGCGTCGGCCCAGCCGACCACCCGGGTGTACAGGCCGCCGTCGACGCCGCTGCCGTCGTAGGCGGCCTGCGGGCCGGCCGCGTACGACGCGGGCGCGGGGGCGGGGACGGTCACGGCCGCCGCCGTCGGCAGCAGGACGGTCACCGGCGGGCCCTTCCGGGGCGGAACACTTCGAGAACAAACGGGAGCATGGAGACAACTACTACCAGAACAGTGGTCGCCACCGGATACCGATCGATTCCGGGCACGCCCGGCGGGCCCTCCTCGGGCGGCCTCGCAGGTCGGCGGCCGGCCCCGCCGCGCTCGCCGCCTCCGGACGCTCCGGCGGCGGCCCCGTGACCGGCATCCGGACATGCGCCCCCGACGCGCCTCCGTGCGCCCGACGCGCATCCGTCACGACCGCCGCGACCGGTCCGCCACCCGCCGCGACTCCGCCCCACTCCGGCCCGCGGCGCCCCGCCGCAGCCCCGTTCCCGGCCCGCGCCGGACCCGCCGCACCCCCGCCCCACCACCCGGCACGACACCGCGACCCGGCGCGGGACCGCGCCCCGGAAGGCCGCCCACCCGCCTCGCCGCACCCCGCCTCCGGCCACGCACCACCCGCCCCCGCAGCCACACCGGACCCGACGCCCGGCGGTCATAACTCATTGGCATGTTCACTCTCATACCCCGTGGTATTCCGACTTGGCAGACCCCATCCCCAGGAACCGGCAGCGCCCGTACTCTTTCGTCAACGCGTCAACCCGGCGCGCCCTCGAACGGCGGCGAGGAGCAAACGGAGTGCGGCAGACCGGACGGCAGACCCGACGACCCGAACGTCGAACTCCGCAGACCGCTGCGGAGCTGGCCAAGGTCCACGAGCGCGCCCTCGCCGAGGCCGCCGCCCGCAGCGCCGCCCGGGACGCCGCCCCCGACGACGACCAGTCGCGCCTCGAACCCCGTCCCGAGATCGGCGACTCCTGGGCCCGCCTGCGCCGGCTCGGCCTCGACCCGGACTCCGGCGCCGCCGCCGTCCACCTCGGCCCCGCCGAAATCGAACACCGCCGCCGCACCAGCGGCCTCGACCCGGTGCTCCCGGTCCTGCGCGACACGCTGCTCGAACCGGTCGGCCAGGCGCCGCTGATCCTGGCCATCGCCGACGCCGACGGCCACATCCTCTGGCAGGAGGGCGAACGCGGCCTGCGCCGCAGCGCCGACCGGATCGGCTTCCTCACCGGCGCCCGCTGGGTCGAGGAGAGCGTCGGCACCAACGGCATCGCCGCCGCGCTCCGCGCGCAGCGCCCGATGCACGTCCACTCCGCCGAGCACTACCTCCGCAGCCACCACTCCTGGACCTGCGTCGCCGCGCCCGTCCACGACCCGGGAACCGGGCGGCTGATCGGTGCGATCAACCTGAGCGGACCGGCCCACACGGTCCGCCCGTACCTCCTGCAACTGACCGCCACCGCCGCCAGACTGGCCGAGACCGAGCTGCGCGCCCGGCGGCTGGAGTCACTGCACCACCTGCGCACCCTGGCGGCCCCGCTGCTGGCCCGGGTGAACGGTCCGGCCCTGGTCGTGGACGCCGCCGGCTGGACCGCCGCCGCCGCCGGATTCCCCCCGCCCGCGCGGCTGCGGCTGCCCGCCGGCGGCTGGGGCTCGGCTGCCGTGCACTGGCTGCCGAGCCTGGGTGAGTGCGTGATCGAGCCGCTGGCCGACGGCTGGCTGGTCCGCCCGGTCCGCCCCCAGGACGACGACCCGACCGCGACCGGCGGTCCGGACGGCCGGCCCGACGAGGGGCTGCTCGCCGAGCAGGCCGAGGGCGCCCGGCTCCGGCTCGACCTGCGCCGGCCGGACCGCGCCGAGCTCTCGGTGCACGGCGCCGCCGGCAGCTGGTCCCACGGGCTCAGCCCGCGCCACGCCGAACTGCTCCTCCTGCTCGCCACCGAGCGGGACGGCCACACCGCGGCCCAGCTGGCCGACGGCCTGTTCGGCGACCCGGCCCGGACGGTGACGGTCCGGGCCGAACTGTCCCGGCTCCGCCGCTACCTGGGCGGCCTGCTGGCCCACCGGCCGTACCGGTTCGCCGAGTCGGTGCTGGTCAGCGTGCTCGGCCCGGAGGACCCGTACGACCTGCTGCCGAGCTCGTCGGCACCGGCCGTACGCCGGCTCCGGACGGGGTTGGCCGACGGCACGGCCCGGCTCCCCGGCCCCCCGCCGTTACCGGGCCCGCGCGGCCCCGGCGACGCGGCCGTGCCACGAGCCCTGCCCGCACACCCGTCCCGACCCCGCGCACACCACCGGAACGCGCAGCCCGTCTCCGGACAACCCGTCTCCGTGCAGATCGTTTCCGTACAGCCCGCCTCCGCGCAGCCCGTCGGCACGCAGCCGGTCCGCTCGCAGCTCCCGGGCGCACACCTGCCCCCGCCGTCGCCCGCCGGCCCGCAACCCTCGCGCGCCCAGCCTCCGGGCCCACGGCCCGTCCGGCCTCAGCCGCCCGTCAGCAGCTCGGACAGCTGGGCGTCGGTCGGCCCGTAGGCGCGCTCCGCCTCCTCCGAGACCAGCGCGTACGTGCGGTCCAGCCAGGCCCGGACCTTCGGTTTGGAGACCTCCAGCAGGGCGCTGCCGTGCGGCGATTCCAGCGCCAGGTGCAACGTCGAGCCGTGGCACGGACAGTACGCCGGCCACAGCTTGACGTCGCCCTGACCGCTCAACGAGCGCAGGCCGTCGCGCAGAAGTTCACGCGAGAACACCCAGTCGGCCTCGTCCGGCCGGCCCAGGTGGAACGTCAGCAGCACCTCGTACGGGCGGTCGGCGTCGAACCGGAACCGCGTGCGGACCTCGCCGACCACCTCCTCGCCCAACGAGATCCGCAGGGTCAGCACCTCCTCCACCGCCGCCGGAGCGGCGGTGGAGCCTGCCTCATCGCCGCCCGTGGGGGTAGCGGCGAGAGGGGCACTGGAGGGTGCTGACAGCGGGTCGGGCGGCATGACGATCTCTCCGGGACGGCGTGGGATGGCATCAGCCTGCGCCACTGGTCACCGGGCGGCAAGGGTTGCAAGGAGGTTGCAATAATCCCTGCCCGACCGGGCAGATCCTTACCGATCCTGTCAGACGGACCGTCAACTTCCGCTATCCGAAGGGTTGTCCACGGATCGGATCGGTTCCGTCCGAGGGCTGGCCACCCCCGGGCCGCCCGCTGGTACGCTCGTCCCCCTGCCGGCGCGCGCCCGCGCGCGAGTCACCGGTGGACCCCGCACGCGCAGCCCCGGACGAGACCTCGCCGGACCGGCCGGCCAGGCGGCCGTCCGCCCGGTCCGGCAGCACCGGCGCCGCCGTCGGTACGTGGGAGAATGCGACGACCGCAACGGCGACTTCAGGGGAGGGAGGGGGCCCGGTGACTCTGTCCGAGGACGCCGGTCAGGACGCGGCGTACCCGCACGACCGACACCGCGAACGCCACGGCCGGAACGGTCGGCACGGTCGGCCGAAGCCGTTCGGCGGGCGCCTCCGGCTGCCCACGCTGCGGTTCTCCGGTGCCGCGATGGCGATGTCCACCGTGGTCGGCATCAGCATCGCCACCACCTTCCTGCTCAACGAGCAGCAGGGCGTGGGCCGGCGCGCCGGGGTCGCCCGGGTCGGATCCAGCGGGCCGCCCAGTCCGGTCTCCCCCGACGCCAACGGGCCCTCCTCCGACCCGACCGCCACCGGGCCCGCGGGCCGCGCACCGGCCGTCCCTCCGCAGGCCGGCGGAACCGGCGCGCCGGGACCGGCCGCGGGGACGCACTCCCCCGGCCCGTTCGCGTCGGGCGCGCCGCGCCCCGGGAGTTCCGCGTCCGGCCGGCCGCTCGCCGAAGGTCCGGCCGCCTCGCGCGGCCCGGCCACCTCGCACGGCCTCACCGGCGAACCCTCCGCCCAGGCACTCGGCGGGAACGGGCCCGGCGGCAACGAGGCCCTGGGCGGCGATCCGAGACCCGGCCCGAGGGCCGCCGACGGCCGGCAGCCCGGCGCCGACCCGGCGGGCACCGACGGACCGCAGGCCGACGGGTACCCGGCCGCCGAGCGGCCCCCCGCCGGAGAGCCCGCCGACGGCACGTCACCGTCCGGACCGTCACCGTCGGCCCCCGCGCCCTCCGTTCCGCGGCCGCTCGTCCCGTCGCCGGGCGGCGCCGCGCCCCGCCCGCCCGTCGCGCCCCCGGGCCCGGGCGGCCTGACCTCCGAGGAGACCGGAGGCAGGGAGGCCGGAGGACGGGAGACCGGCAACGAGAACCCGACCGCCGGGACCGAGAGCGGCACCAAAACCGGCGACACGGACGACACCGACCACACCGACCGGGCGCTCACCGGCGCCGCCCTGGTCCAGTCCCTCGGCCGCGACGGCACCCGGCACCTGCTCGCCCTGACCGTCACCGAGCCTCTCACCGCGCTGCAGACCGAGTTCCGGCTCGCCCCCGGCACCCTGGCGCCCGGTTCCGGCACCGCCTGGACCGACCTGGCGGGCGCCGTGACCACCACCCACCACGAACGCGGCGCACTCGTCTACCGCTTCACCACGCCGCCCGGCACCGACGTCCGCCCCGGCCGGTACGTCTTCGGCGTCCTCGGCAGCCGCTCCACCGCGGCCACCGCCGCACCGGGCGCGGGACCCGCGCCGACGGCCCCCTCCGCAGCGCCCGCGCCGAGTGCCGCCCCGCGCCCGGCCACCGCGCCGGAGACCTGGAGCGCCGCGGCCTTCGGCATCCAGCACCCCCGCGCGGTCGCCGCCCTCGGCACCTTCGCACCCCCGACGGACGCACCCGGCGCCCCCGCCGGACCCTCCGCGTCCGCCGTACCGCGCCCCCGGGCCCACGCGACCGCACCGGCCCGCTGACCTGGCCCGCTGCCCCGGCCCGACCACCGGGTCGCCCGCCGGAGGACCGCCCGGCCACCGGACGGGTCGGCTCCCTTTCGGGCTCATCTCGGCCACCTCGTTCGTTACTGTGGTCGCCAGTCGGCACAGCCGTCCCGTCCCACGGGGCCGGCCCCGCACCACCGCATCCCAGGAGGAGTTCGTGTCCACGGTCCTGACCCAAGGCGGAAACGCCCCGCTGACCACCGCGCGGGTGACCGTCGAGGTCACCGCACCCAAGGCGCTGGACGTCTCGGGCCTGCTGCTGACCGATGACGGTAAGGTCCGCTCGGACGCCGACTTCGTCTTCTACAACGCCCCGAACGGGCCCGGCGTGACCCACCGTCCGGCTTCCGCCGGCGGCCCGGACGCCATCGCCATCGACACCACCGCCGTCCCGGCCGGCATCACCAAGATCGTGGTGACCGCCAGCCCGGACGAGTCCGGCGCGACCTTCGCGGGCATCGAGCCGACCGCCACCGTCCGGGACAGCGCCACGGGCGAGGTGCTGGTCACCTTCACCCCGCCGCCGCTCGGCCGGGAGACCGCGCTGATCGTGGTCGAGGTCTACCAGCGCAACGGCGCCTGGAAGGTCCGCGCGGTCGGCCAGGGCTACGCCGACGGCCTGGCGGGCATCGCCACCGACTTCGGCGTCAGCGTCGAGGAGCCGGCCGCCCCGGCCGCCACGGCCCCCGCCGCAGCCCCGGTCGCCCCGCCCGCCGCGCCAGCCCCCGCCGCGCCGACGGCCCAGACGGTCCAGACGCCCGTCGACCCCCGGGTCGCGATGGCCTCCGCCCCGCCGATGCCGCAGGGCGCCCCGCCCGTGCCCCCGGCGCCCCCGGCCGCACCGTCCCTCACCAAGGTCACCCTGGACAAGGGCCGGGTCAGCCTCACCAAGGGCGGCTCGGTCTCCCTGGAGAAGAACGGCAAGCCCTTCCTCTCCTCCATCCGGATGGGCCTCGGCTGGGAGCCCGCGGGCCGCGGCCGCAACATCGACCTCGACGCGTCCTGCATCGCCTTCGACGCGAAGCGCGAGAAGCTGGACACCGCCTGGTTCATGAAGCTGGGCATCTTCAACGGCTCCATCGTCCACTCCGGCGACAACCTGACCGGCGAGGGAGGCGGCGACGACGAGTCGATCACCGTCCACCTCAACGGCCTGCCGCCGGAGGTGTGCGGCCTGGTGTTCGTCGTGAACTCCTTCTCCGGGCAGAAGTTCACCGACGTCAAGAACGCCTACTGCCGTCTGGTCGACGCGTCCTCCAACCAGGAGCTGGTCCGCTTCGACCTCACCCAGTCCGAGCCCCGCACCGGCGTGGTGATGTGCAAGCTGGTCCGCCAGTTCTCGGGCGAGTGGGTGATGACCGCGATCGGCGAGTACGTCGACGCCAAGACCGCCCGGGCGATGGTCAAGCCCGCCGCCTCGATGCTCTGACCGCACCCGCACCGGCACCGGCACCGGCACCACCGAGGGCCCGGCCGCTCCCGCGAACAGGAGCAGCCGGGCCCGTCGGCTCCCTGCCGCGTCAACCCGTTCGCGCCCTCGGGGCGGCTACTCCTCGATCGCCCCGCCCACCTGCCGGAGGTGCCGGCGGAAGGTGTACTCCGGCTCCCGGGCACGGCGCTCCAGGTACTGGTCGAACGCGGTCTGCCGGCGCAGCGTGTCGCCCGAACGGATCCGCTCCGCCTGGACGCGCTCGGTGCGGGCGATCCCGACGGCGGTCTCCAGTACCTCGTCCACCCGCGGGCCCGGGACGAACAGCGCGCCGTCCGCGTCCGCGAACACCACGTCCCCGGCGCTCACCAGGTGCGGGCCGAAGCGGGCCGTGGTCAGCGCCTCCGACTCCCGGTCGTCCACCCGGACCGGCCCGAGCGGCAGGCTGCCGTAGCTGAACACCGGAAGCCCGATCTCCAGCAGCTCCGGCGTGTCCCGGTGCAGTCCCCACACCACCAGCCCGGCCACCCCGGCGGCCCGCGCCTCCAGCACCGCGAGGTCACCGACGCACGCCTCGTCGACCCGCCCGCCGTTGTCGATCACCAGCACGTCCCCGGACTCCGCGGAGCCGTACGCCTCCAGGAAGACGTCGACGCTGCCGTAGTGCCGCACCGGCAGCACCCGCCCGGCGACGCGGCTCCCCGGGGCCACCGCGACCACCCCGGCGGGCGCCACCCGCACCTCGACGCCGAGCCGCACGCACGCGTCCGCCACCAACGGCGTCGACAGCTCCGCGAACCGCTTCATCACCATGCCAACTCCTTCTTCCCGCAGCCCAGTTCACCAGCGGGAGGATCCTACGCCGCAGCCGGTCTCCCACCATCGGGTGAAAGACCGTCGCGCACGGCGCAACTCCCCCGACCCGCCGTGGGCGTGACGCGCATCCGAAGGAGGGGCATCACGAGTGCTGTGGTGCACGAGCAACCGATCACGGGTTCCCTGTCGCAGGAGGACTTCCTCCGAGCTCCGGCCCCGGACGACGAGAACGGCCCGCACCCCTCCGCGCATCGGGGGTACGGGCCGTGTCCTCGGCGGCGGTCGTCAGCCGCGGGTCGCCATGGCACGCAGGAAGAACGTCAGGTTGGCCGGGCGCTCCGCGAGGCGGCGCATGAAGTACCCGTACCATTCCTGCCCGTACGGGAGGTACACGCGCATGGTGTTGCCCTCGCCGGCGAGGCGCAGCTGCTCCTCGGGGCGGATGCCGAAGAGCATCTGGTACTCGAACGAGTCCCGCTTGCGGCCGTTCCACTGGGCCAGCTGGCCGGCGATCTTGATCATGTTGGGGTCGTGCGAGGCGATCATCGGGTAGCCCTCGCCGGCCATCAGGACCTTGAGCGCGCGGACGTACGCGAGGTCGACCTCGTGCTTGCCCTGGAAGGCGACCGACTCGGGCTCCTTGTAGGCGCCCTTGCAGAGGCGGACCCGGGAGCCGGCGCCGGAGAACTCGCGGCAGTCGGCCTCGGTGCGGCGCAGGTAGGCCTGGAGGACGACGCCGAGCCACGGGTAGTCGGCGCGCAGCTCGCGCGCGATCGACAGGGTGGAGTCGGTGGTGGTGTGGTCCTCCATGTCGAGGGTCACCGTGGTGCCCGCGTCGGCGGCGGCCTCGCAGATGCGGCGGGCGTTCTCCAGCGCGATCTTCTCGCCGTCCACCGGGAGGAACTGGCCGACGGCCGAGAGCTTGACCGAGACCTCGGCGCCGGCGGCCAGGCCGGTGTCCTTGAGGGCCGCGAGCAGGTGCTCGTAGGCCTCGGCGGTACCGGCGGCCTGGGCCGCGTCCTGGGTGTCCTCGCCGAGGTGGTCCAGGGTGACCTTGCGGCCGGTGGCGACCAGGTCGTCGCAGGCGGTGACGGCGTCGTCGAGGGCCTCGCCGGCGACGAAGCGCTCGACTATCGCGTGGGTCGGCGGGAACTTCTCGACGACGGTGCGGACCTGCGGGGAACGGGAGGCCGCGAGGAGGGCGGAACGGAGCATCGTGACTCCTGGAACTGGTGCTTCTAAGGGTGGCAGAAAGGCGGGCGGCGGACCGGGGGGTGGGGTCCGCCGCCCGAGGGACGCCCGGTTGCGGGACCGGGCGTCAGGGGACAAGGTCCCGGGGGGAGGACGTTCAGCCCATGTGCGGGTAGCGGTAGTCCGTCGGCGGGACGAAGGTCTCCTTGACCGAACGGGTCGAGGTCCAGCGGGCCAGGTTCTGCTTGGCGCCGGCCTTGTCGTTGGTGCCCGAGGCGCGGGCGCCGCCGAACGGCTGCTGGCCGACGACCGCGCCGGTCGGCTTGTCGTTGATGTAGAAGTTGCCGGCCGCGTTGCGCAGCTTGAGCATCGCGTGCTGGACGGCCTCGCGGTCCTGGGAGATGATCGCGCCGGTCAGGGCGTAGTCCGACACCGACTCCATCTGGGTCAGCATCTCGTCGTACCGGTCGTCCTCGTAGACGTGCACGGCGAGGACCGGGCCGAAGTACTCGTCACGGAAGTACTCGCTCGCCGGGTCCTGGCAGACCAGGACGGTCGGGCGGACGAAGTAGCCGACGCTGTCGTCGTACGTGCCACCGGCCAGCACCTCGACCTGCGGGTCGGCCTGGGCGCGGTCGATCGCGGCCTTGTTCTTGGCGAACGCCCGGTCGTCGATGACGGCGGACATGAAGTTCGACAGGTCGCTGACGTCGCCCATGGTGAGGCCGTCGACCTCGTCGCGGAACTCGTCCTTCAGCTCGGCCCAGATGGACGCCGGGACGTAGGCGCGCGAGAGCGCCGAACACTTCTGGCCCTGGAACTCGAAGGCGCCGCGGGTCATCGCGGTCTTCAGGACGGCCTTGTCGGCGGACGGGTGGGCGACCAGGAAGTCCTTGCCGCCGGTCTCGCCGACGATCCGCGGGTAGGTGCGGTAGCCGGAGATGTTGGTGCCGACCTCGCGCCACAGGTGCTGGAAGGTGGCGGTGGAGCCGGTGAAGTGGATGCCGGCCAGCGCCGGGTGCTTCAGCGCGACCTCGGAGACGGCCAGGCCGTCGCCGGTCACCATGTTGATGACGCCCTTGGGCAGGCCCGCCGCCTCCAGCAGCTGCATCAGCAGGTGCGCGGAGAACTGCTGGGTCGGCGACGGCTTCCAGAGCACCACGTTGCCCATCAGCGCCGGCGCGGTCGGCAGGTTGCCGGCGATGGCGGTGAAGTTGAACGGGGTGATCGCGTAGACGAAGCCCTCCAGCGGGCGGTGGTCGCTGCGGTTCCACACGCCGTCCGAGGAGATCGGCTGCTCGGCCATGATCTGCCGGGCGAAGTGCACGTTGAAGCGCAGGAAGTCGACCAGCTCGCAGGGGGTGTCGATCTCGGCCTGCTGGGCGGTCTTGGACTGGCCGAGCATGGTGGCGGCGGCCAGGGTCTCGCGCCAGGGGCCGGCCAGCAGGTCGGCGGCCCGCAGGAAGATCGCGGCGCGGGAGTCGAAGGAGAGCGCCTGCCAGGCCGGGGCAGCGGCCAGGGCAGCATCGACGGCGTCCTGCGCGTCCGCCTGGGTGGCGTTGCGCAGGGTACCGAGCCTCGCCGCGTGGTTGTGCGGCTGGACGACGTGGATCTCGGCGCCGGCGCCCATGCGGCGCTCACCGTTGATCGTCATGGTCAGCTGGACCGGCTCCTGGCCGCCCAGCTCCTTCAGCTTGGCCTCCAGACGGGCCCGTTCGGGGCTGCCCGGGGCGTAGCTGTGGACCGGCTCGTTCACCGGCGCGGGGACCTGGGTCACAGCATCCATGAGCGCACGCTCTCCTTCATGTCTTGCGGGGATGCCGGCGCGGGTCGCACGACGGCCACAGGACGAACGCTATTCCCGCACCAGGGCCCGCTTGATTGGCCGGGCGGCTAAAATCATTCGCACGGCGTTGTCCAACTGGATGAACAGCCGGCCGATCGCGCCGATCTACGCGCGGACCGCCGCAACGGCGAGGCGGCGGAAGGAAGGCGGACCGGTCCCCGGACGGGGCCGGCCGGTGCCCGAAGGAGGCGGACCGATGACCAGCCCGGGCATCCCGCTCCGCCAGTTGCTGATGTCGCTCGGCGAGCCGCTGGTCGAGCTCCAGGCCGCCCCGCACGGACTGGACGTCGCCGTCCGCGACGTGGCGATCCTCGACCCGGAGGACCCGCCCACCGCCGCCACCGGCGAGCTGGTGCTCGCCATCGGCGCCCGGGGCCGGGCCGCCCTCCCGGCGCTGCGTGCGGCCGGACGGGCCGGCGCCGCCGCGGTGGCCGTCAAACTGGACGCGCCCGGGCAGGCCGACGCGCTGCGCGAGGCGGCCACCGAGGCGGGCGTGGCCCTGCTCTCGGTCCGCCGGGAGACCCGCTGGGAGCACCTCGACTCGCTCGCCCGCGCGATCATCGCCGGGCCGGACACCCCGGACTCGCCGGGCACCGCCGAGCACAACGCCGGCGACCTCTTCTCGCTCGCCCAGACGGTCGCCGTCCTCACCAGTGGCATCGTCTCGATCGAGGACACCTCCAGCCGGGTGCTCGCCTACTCGCGCTCCTCCGACTCGGACGAGGTGGACGACCTGCGCCGGCTCTCCATCCTCGGCTGGCAGGGCCCCGAACCGTATCTGTCGAAGCTCCGCGAGTGGGGCGTCTTCCAGCACCTGCGCACCTCGGACACGGCGATCGCGGTCGACCCGCACCCGGAGCTGGGCCTGCGCCGCCGGCTGGCGATCGGCATCCGGGCCGGCGCGCAGCCGCTCGGCACCATCTGGGTGCAGGAGGGGGCCCAGCCGCTCGCGCCGCTGGCCGAGCAGGCCCTGGTCGGCGCGGCGCGGGTGGCGGCGGCCCAGCTGGTGCGCCGACGCCGGGAGCTGTCCGCGGACGTCCGGCTGACCCGGACGCTGCTCACCGGCCTGCTGGAGGGCTCCACCGGCGCGCAGTCGCTCGCCACCCACCTGGGGCTGGACCTGCGCCGCCCGGCGACCGTGCTGGCGTACAGCGCGGGCTCCACCGAGGAGCTGACCCGGGCCGAGGTGACCGGCCTGATCTCGGTGCACACGGCGGCCCGGCACCGGACCGCGCTGCTCGCGCCGATCGAGTCCCGGGTGTACGTGCTGCTGCCGGAGCTGCCGGCCAACCTGCCGATGGCGACGGTGCGGGACTGGGCGCAGGAGGTGGTCGAGGCGGCCCGGGACCACCTGGGCGTCCCGCTGCGGGCGGCGATCGGGTCGACCGTGGAGGGCCTCGCCCAGGTGCCCGACTCCCGGGCGCAGGCGGACCGGATCCTGGACGCGATGGGCCGCGGCGGGGTGGACCTGGAGGTCGCGGCGCTGATCGACGTGCAGGCGGAGGTACTGGTCAGCGAGGTGCTGGCGCTGCTCCAGGAGCGCGGCGGCCTGCGCGACCCGCGGCTGACCGCGCTCACCGCGTACGACCGCCGGCACGGCACCCGGCTCGGCGAGTCGGTGCTGGCCTGGCTGGACGCGCTGGGCGAGGTCAGGGTCGCGGCGGACGCCCTGCACATCCACCCCAACACGCTGCGCTACCGGGTCCGCCGGGCCGAACAGCTGACCGGCATCGACCTGGCCCAGCCGCAGCAACGCCTGCTGGCCATGCTCCAGCTCCGGCTCCCGGCCGAGCCGTAGCCCGCCCGCTCCACGCCCGGCCCTGGTCCGGGCCCCCGGGGGGACGCACCCGTCGGGGGACGCGACGGGGGCCCGCCGAAGCGGGCCCCCGTCACTCACCTGCGGTCGGTTCAGGCGCCGTAGCCCTGGCCGCGCTTGTGCTCGTTCAGCCGGTGCCACGGGCCGGTGATGGCCAGCTGGATGCCGGGGACCTGGATGTTGGCGAAGAGGGTCTTGCCGTCGTCCGAGAAGGTCACGCCGGTGAACTCGCTGAACTCGGGCTTGGTGGCGGTGCCGATGTTCAGGTCGTTGCGGGCGATCGGGTAGGTCAGCCCGTCCTCGGTGGCGCCGAACAGGTGGGACACGCCCTCGCCGTCCTCGGCGATCACGATGCCGCCGTACGGCGAGACGGTGATGTTGTCCGGGCCGTCGTAGTTGTCGTGGTCGCCGAAGACGTCGGTGTTGACGCCCAGCAGCACCTTCAGGGTGATGGTGCGGCGGACCGGGTTGTAGAACCAGACCTGGCCGTCGTGCTGCACCGGGCTCTCGGAGCGGGCGAAGCTGGAGACGAAGTAGAAGCCGCCGTCACCCCACCACATGCCCTCCAGCTTGCGGGCGCGGGTGACCTCGCCGTCCTTGAACTGCTTGCGGATCGAGACGGTGCGGGCGTCGCGGTCCTCGACCTTGACCCAGTCCACGCCGTAGGTGGTGCCGACCGTGGTGGCGCGGGAGAGGTCGTCGACGAACTTGCCCTGGGCGTCGAAGACCTTGAAGGCCTCCAGCAGACCGGCGTCGGCGGCCAGCTTGCGCAGCTGGTAGCGGCCGTGCTTGAAGCCGGCCGGCGGGGTCCAGCGGAACAGCAGGCCGTTCGGGTTCGAGGCGTCCTCGGTCAGGTAGACGTGGGCGCGCTTCGGGTCGACGACGACGGCCTCGTGGGCGAACCGGCCGAAGGCCTTCACCGGCTGCGGGTCGCGGTTGTAGTCGTCGTCGAACGGGTCGACCTCGAAGATGTAGCCGTGGTCCTTGGTCAGGCCGTTCTTGCCGGCCTTGTCCTCGGTCTCCTCGCCGGACAGCCAGGTGCCCCACGGGCTGACGCCACCGGCGCAGTTGGTGGAGGTACCGGCGATGCCGACCCACTGCTCGACCTTGCCGTTGGCCTTGGCGTGCACGATGGTGCAGCCGCCGGCTGCGCCCGGGTCGTAGACGTGGCCCTCGATCAGCGGGACCGGGTTCGGCCAGTTGGCACGGCCGCCGGACAGCTCGTGGTTGACGACCAGCAGGTTGCCGCCGCGCTCGTCCTCGAACGCCGCGGTGCCGTCGTGGTTGCTCGGGGTGAACTCGCCGGTGCGCAGCTTGGTGACGCCGGTCCGGTTGACGACCTTGTACTTGAAGCCCTTGGGCAGCGCGAGCAGGCCCTCCGGGTCCTGGACCAGCGGGCCGTAGCCGACGGCCACCCGCTCGGCCTCGGCGACGGCGGCGGCCGGCGCCTCGCCGCCGACCGGGGCGGCGATCGCGCCCGGCGCGCTGGCCAGCGCCTCGGCGCTGCCGGCGATCAGAACACCGGCCCCGACGACGGTGGAACGGTTGACGAAGTCCCGGCGGGACAGCGACATGGCAGTCACTCCTGAGGGGTGGCGCCGACCGGGACGGTCCCCGGTGCATGGCGTGCGAGGTGTCGAGGCTGGACGTCGACGCCCAGAGACTCCGCCCGTTCGGTGAACGCACGGTTAAGCAGATGCCTCGTCAGGGTGGTCATTTGCCGACCGTATTCGAACTCATGATCCGCCCTTCCCCGACGAACCGCAGGTCGAGCGGGCGAACGGGGGCTCAGCGACCGTTCCGGGCCACCCGCCACTGCTCCCAGGAGGCCAGCCAGAGCTGTTCGCAGAGACGGTGCTCCTCGCCCTCCCCGAGCCCCTCCGGAACCCGGTCCTGCGGCCCCCGGCCGGCCCGGCCGCGCCGGACCTGTTCCCAGGCCCGCTGCGCCGGCAGGCTCGCCACCTCGCTGGCGAACACCGTGTACCGGATCACCTCCTCGACCGCGGCGTCCCCCTCCGGCGTCCCCACCACCCAGTGGGTCAGCTGGGAGAGCCGGTTGAGCTGCTCGACCATCGACGCCACCGCGGCCAGCGCCTCCTCCCGGGTCTCCGAGGCGAGCCGCATCTGCTGCCGCACGGCCGTCTCCCAGCGCAGCGCGCCCGCCTCCGCGCGGGCTCCGCGGGACGGCCTGGGCGCCCGTCCGGCCCGGACCCGCGCCTCGACCGCGGCGGCCTCGCTGATGCCCTGGGCGATCACCGCCCGGTGCGCCTCCAGGCCGGTGGCCAGGGCGAGTTCGCGCTCGCCCAGGGGTACCTGACGGCCCCGCCGGACGGCCAGGTCGCGCAGCATCGCGGTCCGGCCCCGCAGGTACCGCTCCTGGTCACCGATCCGGGCCAGCTCGACGCCGCCGGGCGGCACCCCGCGGCCGCAGACGGTGACGGTCAGCCCGTCCAGCCGGAGGCGGCCGGCCCACACGGGTTCGGCCCCGCTGATCGGGCAGCAGCCGGGCAGCGCCGCACCGGACCAGAGCCCGCGCCGGTCCTCGTGCACCTCGACCGCGCGCGGCTCGCCGTCCACGGTGATCCACTCGCGCAGCGCCCGGACCCGGCCGGGGCCGTCGCCCTCGTCCACCCCGAGCTGTTCGTAGACGCGGTCGCGCTCGTCCTCGACCACGTCGTCCAGCTCGGGCAGCGGCCCGAGGCGCTCGACGCCGGGCCGGTGGGTGCGCACGGTGATGAACGGGCCTTCGGGGGAGCTCCAGTCGCCGGAGCCGACCTCGATCCAGCCCGGCCCGGCGACGGTACGGACGCCGCCGAATCCCGCGCCGGCCGTCCCCGTACCGCCGGACCGCGCACCGGACGCCTCGGTGCCGGCACCGCCGGAGGCGGCGCCACCGGCCTCGAACGCGACCAGCACGGCCCCGCCCGGCCCGAGCAGGGGCGCGGCGCCGTACACCGGGAAGGAGGCCGAGGCGAGGGTGCGGCGGGCGAACTCCTCCTGGGCCGCCAGGCACTCCTCCAGGTCGTCACCGCGGCATCCGTCCGGCCGGTCGAACCGGTCCACCGTCCCCGCGCCGTCCCTGTGCCGGCCGTCCCGCCCGCTGCCGCTCGCCCGCGTCATCCCGCGCCGCACCTCCTGGTCCTCGCCGTGCCCCGTCGACTGCGGGCAACGATACGTGGCCCGACCTGCCGGGTCATCAGGCCCTTTGCCGCAGCGGGCCGATCGGCCCGGCAAACGGAACCGGCGGCCGGCGGCCGTGTCCGGGCGCCCGGCTGTCGGTCCCCCTTCGTACGCTGGCCGGCATGACAGCAACCACGGAATTCCCGGCCCGGATCAGCATCGTCACCCTCGGGGTCACCGACCTCGACGAGAGTGCCCGTTTCTACGAGGCACTGGGCTGGCGCCGCTCCTCCGTCTCCAGCCCGGAGATCGTCTGGTTCCGCACCGCCGACTCGGTGCTCGGCCTCTTCCCGCACGACGAGCTGGCCGCCGACGCGGGTGTGCCGGCCGGCGGCGAGCCCTCGTTCCGGGGCGTCACCCTCGCGGTGCACCTGGAGTCGCCCGCCCAGGTGGACGCCGCGCTGGAGCGGGCGGCGGCGGCCGGCGCGACGGTGGTCAAGCCGCCGGCGCCGACCAGCTGGGGCGGCTACTCGTGCTACTTCGAGGACCCGGACGGCCACCTCTGGGAGCTGGCCCACAACCCGTTCTTCCCGATCGCCGAAGGCGGCTCGCTGGACCTGCCGTGAGGCCGGCGACCGATCGGGCGGGCCGGGCGCCCCGCCGCCCCCGCAGCCGGGCCACCCGCCACCCGGGCGGCCCCGGGCGGCTCAGCCCTTCGACCGCGCCTTGAACGCCGCCTTGCGGGCCTCCTTGGCGACCGTCCGGTCCAGGTGCAGCTCGCCGACCGCCTCCAGCACGTCCGCCGTGTACGGGTGGTCGACCCGCCACAGCTCGCCGAAGTAGCTCGCCGGATTGCCGGTCACCGGCAGGTCCGTGATCAGCTCGCGCAGCTGCTCCGGGTCGCCGCCGGAGTCGAGCAGCTGGGCCGCGAACGCGTCGACCACCGTCCACAGCGCCATCGCCCGCTCGGGCGCGGGCACGTCGGCCGCGCCGAGCGAGACCAGCCAGGTCCGCGCCCCGCCGCCGAGCTCCGGGTCGTCCAGCACCTCCCGGACGGCCGGCTCGGCGGGCCCGCCGAGCATGGTCAGCGCCGAGTGGCAGAGCATCCGGCGCATCGGGGCGTACGCGTCGTGGCCGCGCGCCGCGGCGAGCAGCTCGCGCGCCGCCTCCACCGGGTCCCGGTCGGTGATCCAGACCCGCAGTTCCTCCTCGGGCAGCACGTTGGCGGCCTCGCTGATCCCGCTGAGCAGCGCGGCGGCGTCGCCCCCGGCCAGGTCGCCGACCAGCGGCGCGTCGTAGCCGTCCTCCAGCAGCCACTGCCGGATGCCGTACTGGCCCAGCGGCGTGAGGCGGACCAGCCCGAAGCGGGCGGACTCCGCCTCGTCCAGCGGCTCCTCCGTGTCGGCCTCCGGCGCCGCGGCCTCGCCCTCCTCCTCGTCGAAGAGGTCCGGGTCGATCGGCCGGTAGTCCAGCAGGCCCAGCTCGGCCAGGTCCGCGAGCATCGGGTCCAGGGCGACCATCACGTCGGTGATGTCACCGAGCAGTTCCTCGCTCGGTTCCTCGCCCTCCGGCACCACCAGGAGCGCGGCCAGCACGCCGAGCGGCACGGTCTCGCCGCCCGGCTCGGCGAAGGCCGTGGTCTCGTACAGCACCTGGAGCGCCTCGTCGAGCAGCTCGGCGGCCTCGTCGCGGGCCTCCTCGACCTCGCTGAGCCGGTCCTCGTCGTCCTCGTCCTCGTCCTCGTCCGCCGAGGTCTCCGAGCCCTCGGTGTCCTCCCCGCCCTCCCCGCCCGCGTGACCGCCGTGCCCCTCGTGACCCGGCTCGGGCATCGAGTCGGCCTCGACGGCCAGCTCACGGACGATCCCGGCGGCGGTCAGCCACAGCTCCAGAACGGTCTCCGGGTCC
This sequence comes from Kitasatospora sp. NPDC058406, assembly GCF_042722765.1. NCBI lineage: Bacteria > Bacillati > Actinomycetota > Actinomycetes > Kitasatosporales > Streptomycetaceae > Kitasatospora > Kitasatospora sp. NPDC058406. Next base: position 2,183 of record NZ_JBHXKE010000154.1, on the reverse strand, counting down.
CCCTCCTCGGCCGGTTCCAGGTCCGGCCCGGGAACGGCGACGTGCTCGCCGGCCGCCGTGGTACCGATCTCGATCAGATCCAGGTCACAGGCCAGCGACCAGGCGCGCATCGCCTCGACCACGGCCTCCTCCGACACCTCGCCCTCCTCCGGCGCGAGGCCGAGCAGCCGGGCGGCCGGCTCCCGGTCCGGGTCGGTGAGGTCGCCGAACTCGTCCACGGTGCGGTGCGGGGCCGTCCAGCGGGCCAGCTCCAGGGCCCACCCGAACATCGGGACGGCCTTCGCCTGCGCGGCCAGCTCGGCCTCGGGCGGCAGCGTCACCGGCGGCACCAGCACGGCCGAGTCGTCCAGGTCGTCGTCGTCCAACCCGTGTGCGGCGAACGCCCCGTACAGATCCTGCAGCTCCAGGTCGGCGGGCAGCACCGCACCCTCGCCCGGCGTGCCCGCCTCCGAGGTCCCGGCGTTCTTACGACGTCGTGCGGCCATCGTTGCGCGTTCTCCCTACCCCGAGGTCAATCCGCCGGCCCCGCGGCATCACCCGCGCGCACCGGTCCATCACCTCAGCGTATAGGCCGCGCACGCCCGATGCCCGGCCTCAAGGGGCGCGCGCCGCGAGCGCGCGCCTACCCCTTATCCTTCGAATCGGTACCGCGCACACCCCGCGCGGGCCCACGGGCAACGAAGCCCACTTCAGCTCACCCGCTCCACCAGGGAGCCCCGCACCGAGGCCACCACCACAGCGCCCAGGACGGGCGCGCCGGCATACCCCGCCGACCCCGGTGGTGCCCGGCCACAGGAGACCCCTGCCATGGCGGACCTCTCCCCCGCCGGCTCCGGCCTGCGCACCGCGCAGCTCGACGGACGCCGACTGTCGGAGGCCCTGCTTCCCCTGGAGCTCGCGCCCCGCGCCCAGCTCCGGCTCGCCGCGATCAGCCGCTGGAACGCGCTGCGCGGTGTCCGCGTCGGCCTCGTCGCCGCCGCCCTCCTCTTCATGCTGATCGGCGCCAACCTGGCCACCCCGATCTACCCGCTGCTCCAACAGCGGCTGTCCCTGACCGCGCTGGACACCACCGTCCTGTTCACGATCTACGTGTTCGCGCTGGTCCCGGTGCTGGCCGCGGTCGGCCACTGGTCGGACCACCTCGGCCGGCGGGCGCTGATCCTGCCCGCCGTGGCCCTGGCCGCCGCCGGGGACGTCGTCTTCGCCACCTCCGGCAGCTTCTGGCAGCTCGCCGCCGGCCGCGCCGTCCAGGGCGTCGCGGTGGGCCTGTCCACCGGCGCCGCCGGGGCCGCCCTCGGGGACCTGCTGCCCGACCACCCCACCCTGGCCGCCAAGCTCACCCTCGCCTGTTCCGCGGGCGGTGTGGCGCTCGGCCCGGTGGTCGGCGCCCTGCTGGCCGGCGGCTCCGACCCGCTGCTGACCCCGTTCCTGCTGCACGCGATCGCCCTGCTGGCGCTCTGCGTGCCGCTCGCGCTGGTCCACCCCCGGATGCCCGGCCGCAACCGCCCGCCGGCCTCCCCGCCCCGCATCACGACCCCGGCCCACCTGCGTCCGCAGCGCCTGGCCCTGCCGATCACCGGCCGCCGCGAGTTCCTGCTGGCCTCCTCGGCCGGCTTCATCTCCTACGCGGTCTTCGGCGTCTACCTCAGCCTGGCCCCGGCCTTCTCCGCCAAGCTGCTGCACACCGACTCCCGCCTGACCGGCGCCGTCGTCGCGGCCCTGCTGCTCGGCTCCTCGGCCGCCGCCCAGCTGCTCGTCCCGCCGACCGCCGACCGCCTGGTCATCGCCCTCGGCATGGCCGGCCTGGCCACCGGCCTCGGCCTGGTCGTCACCGCCCAGTACACCGGCACCCCGGCCCTGCTGTTCATCGGCAGCGTCCTCGGCGGCGCCTGCCAGGGGATCGCGTTCCGCTCGCTCTTCACCGGCGCCGTCGCCGCGATGAACCCGGAGCGCCGGGGCTCCGAGCTCTCCTCCCTCTGGGTGATCGTGTACCTCGGCTCGTCCCTCCCCATCGTCGCCGTCGGCGCGCTCGTCCAGGCCTACGGCCTCCTCCCCGCCACCAGCGGCTTCGTCCTCCTCGCCGCAGCCCTCTGCGCCGCCCTGGCCGTCGCCGTCGCCCGCCGGCCCAGGCACGCCTGACCACGGGAAACGCCGCTGCCCGGGACGGAGGATCCGTCCCGGGC
>NZ_JBHXKE010000153.1:630-22578 GCF_042722765.1 Kitasatospora sp. NPDC058406 | reverse complement strand
CCACCCGGACCGGCCGGGCGTCCGCCGCCCGGACGACCCTGGCGGGCGGGACGGTCGTGCCGATACGGTCTGGACCAGCGCGTCCGGCCGATCGGCCGCCGTCCCCCCTGTCCTGGCCCTTTCCGGGAGTCGTCATCAACACCCGATCCACCGTCAGCACCCCGCTCACGCTCACCGATCTGCTGGACGACCGGGCCGCCAGGCACCCGGACCGCACCGCGCTGCTGGCCCCCGGCCGCCCGGCGCTCGACTACCGCGGGTGGCGGGAGCGGGCGGTCCGCGCCGCCCACGGGCTCGCCCGGGCGGGCGTCCGGCCGGGGGAGCGGGTCCTGCTGCTGTTCCCCAACAGCGCGTGGGACGAGTACGCGGTGGCGTTCCTCGCCGTGCACTACGCCGGTGCGGCGGGCGTGGTGGTCCGCGAGGACCTCGGACCGGACGACACCGCGCGGCTGGCGGCGGCGAGCGAGGTGCGCCGGGCGGTGGCCGGCACGGCGGACGACCCCCGGGCGGAAGCGGCCGGCGTCCCCTGCCTGCGGCTCGCGGCGCTGGAGGCGGCCGACGGCCCCGGCGAGCCGCCGCACCGGCCGGACCCGGAGGACCTCGCCCAGGTGATCGGCACCTCCGGAACCACCGGGGCGCCCAAGGGCGTCCACGCCGCCCACGCCAGCCTCACCGCCGGCCAGCGGCTCGACCCGCGCCCGCGCCCGTACGCGCACTCGGCGCACGCCGTCCAGGCCTTCCCGATCGGCACCAACGCGGCCCAGGTCGTCCTGGTCAACGCGCTCGTCGCCGCGCCCGCGACGATCTGCCTGCCGCGGTTCGACGCCGAGGAGTTCGGCCGGACCGTCGAGGAGTACCGGGCGGGCACCGTCTTCCTGGTGCCGTCGATGGCGGTCGAACTGCTCAACTCGGGCGTCGCCGCACGGCGTGACCTGAGCAGTGTCCTGCTGGTCAGCTCCTCCGCCGCCGCGCTCCCGGCCCCGGTCGCCGTCGCACTCCGCGAGGCGCTGCCCGGCGCCACCGTCGTCAACACCTACACCTCCGCCGAGGCCTCGCCGGCCCAGATATCCGCCGTCGTGGACGCCCGCCGACCCGGCTCGGTCGGACGCCCCGCCAACGCGGCCGACCTGCGGCTGCTCGACGCTGACGGGCGCCCGGTGGGGGCCGGCACCGTCGGCGAGGTCTGGCTGCGCCAGCCCGGCCCGCCGCGCGGGTACGTGGCCGGGCGCGCGGCGTCCGACGCGGTCTTCCGGGACGGCTGGGTGCGGATGGGCGACCTCGGCCGGCTGGACGCCGACGGCTACCTGTACCTGGTGGACCGCGAGAGCGACATCATCAAGTCCGGTGCGCTGAAGGTCTCCACGCTGCGGATCGAGGACGTGCTGCACGCCCACCCGCAGGTCGCCGACGCGGCGGCGCTGGGCGTCCCGCACGCCGTGATGGGCGCCGTGCCGGTCGCCGCCGTCGTGCCCGCCGCCGGCGGCCTGGACCTCGACGAGCTCCGGCTCTTCCTGAGTGCCCGGCTCGGCCGCGCCGAACTGCCGGTCCGGATCCTGGTCACCGACCGGCTGCCGCGCAACCCCAGCGGCAAGGTGGTCAAGCACGAACTGCGGGCCCGCTTCGAGGAACCGGCCGCCGACGACCCGGCCGCCCCCGGCACCCCGCCGGCCACCGACCGGGAGACCGCCCTGGCCGCCCTGTGGCGGAAGGTACTGGGCCGTCAGGTCCGCGCCGTGGAGGACGAGTTCTTCGCCCTCGGCGGGGACTCCTTCCGCGCCGTCCAGCTGGCCGCCGCGATCACCGCCGAGTTCGGCGTCGCCGCGAGCACCGCCCTCGTCTTCGAACGGCCCTCGCTCCGCGCCCAGGCGGCCTGGCTCGACGACGCCCCGGCGGCCGTGGACGACCGGGCCCCGGCCGCCGTGGCCGAGGTCTCCGCCTACCTCCGGGAGCTGCGCGCCCAGCCGCACGACGTGCCGCTCACCTCGCAGCAGGAGAACTTCCTGCGCTGGACGGCCGAGGCCGAGGGCCGCAACGTGGGTTCCGTCGCCGTGATGTTCCGGGTCACCGAGGCGCTGCGCACCGACCTGCTGGCCGAGGCGCTGCGCGAGGCCGTACGCCGTCACCCGGCGCTGCGCACGCGCTTCGTGCCGGTGCCGGACGCCGCGCAGCCGGGGGTGCGGCGCGCGGTGGTCGACGAGCAGCCGGAGGTGGACGTCGTCCTCGTCGACGCCCCGGGCGAGAGTGACGACGAGGTCTCGGCCCGGCTGGTCGCCGTCCGCGACCGGCTCACCGACATCGGCGAGGGGCCGATGGCCTGCCTCGCCGTCGTCAGCCGGGGCGAGGACGACCACGCCGTGCTGCTGGCCGTGCACCACATCGTCGCGGACGGCTGGTCGGTCGGTGTGCTGCTGCGCGAACTGGGCGTCCTGTACGCGGCGTTGCGGCGGGGCCGCCCGGCCCCCGCGCCCCGGCCCGGGCCGGAGTACGCCGAGCTGGTCGCCTGGTCCAACGCCCACTGGGCGGCGTCCCGGGCCCACTTCGCCCGGACGCTGGCCGGGGCGCCGGAGGCGGTGCACCCCTTCCCCGGCCGTGCGGACACCGAGACGGTGCTGAGCGCCGCGCACCGCTTCGCCGTCCCGGCGGTGCGCGCCGAGGCGCTGCGTGCGCGGGCGACGGAGGCGGGCGCGACGCCCTTCCAGGCGCTCGCGGCGGTCTGGCTGGGCCTGCTCGCCGAGCGCAGCGGTCAGACCGACCTGGTGCTGATGACCCCGGTGCCGGGCCGGACCAGGCCGGAGGCGGAGCGGGCGATCGGCTGCTTCGTCCAGTCGCTGCTGCTCCGGATCGACGCCTCGGGCGCGCCCGGCTTCGCCGAACTGCTCGCCCGCGTCCGGGACACCTCGACGGCGGCGCTGGACCACCAGCTGTACCCGTTCGCCGAGTTCAGCCCGCAGGCGCCGTTCGCGGCCTGGCTCCGCTACGAGAGCTGGAGCGCCCCGGCGCAGCTGCCGGGCCTGGCCTGTGACGCCTGGGAGGTCCCGCGCAGCGCGACCGTCCCCTACCCGATGCCGGGGGGCGACCGCCACGTGCCGGAGCTGGCGGCCACCGAGCAGCCCGACGGCAGCCTGGTCTGCTGGCTCCGCTACAACGAGCACGCCTTCGCTCCGGAGGCCGTGGAGGCGTTGGCCGTCGCGCTGGAGGCCCGCCTGGTGGAGGCCGCCGGGGTCTAGGCCGTCTCCGGGGCGCTGCCCGAGGGGGCTGTGGCGGGCTGCCCGTCGGGGCCCGGAGCCGGTGCCCGTCCGGGCCGCGGTGCGGTGCCCGTCGGGGGCCGGGGTGCGGGCGTTCCGGAGCCGGTGCCCTGGGCAGCGGGGGCCGGCGGGGGCGTTCCCGGAGGGTTCACCGCCGTCGGTTCCGGCGGGCAGGTCGGAGGGGTGGTCCACTTCGGCCGGTTAGCCTCTACGGGACCGTACATCCGTGCGATCCACGGAACAGGAGTCTCGCGCCACCATGCTCACCCAGGCCCCGGCCCGCCGTCGACCGCTCGGCACCGTCCCCCCTGCATCCCCACCGGCACCGTCTGCCGGGCCCGTTCGGCCCGTCCGCGGGTCGTCCGCCCGGCGGTCGCCCCGTCACCCCGTCGCGGGGAGCGGCCGATGAGGGGCCTCGCCGGACTCCGGCGCAACGGGGACTCGCCGTCGGACGGTGCGGACGGCCGCACCCGCCTCCCGAAGGCCCGCACGGGCGCGCTCGCCCTGGCGGTGACCGCGGCGCTGACGGCCGGCCTGCTCTGGTGGCATCCGTGGAAGCCCGCCGCCGACCGGGAGAAGCCGTTGTCGTCGGCGTTCACCACGGCCACCGGCGGCTCGAACCGCTTCGGCACGGGCGGGCAGCTCTACCGCTACAAGGTGCGGGCCGAGAACGGGCTGAAGGAGAGCCCCGGCCGGTTCGCCGCCGAGGTCGACGCCGTCCTCGGCGACGTCCGGCGCGGCTGGGCCGCGGACGGCACCCGGTCCTTCCAGCGGATGGACGCCGACCCGGTCGACTTCACCGTCTACCTGGCGACCCCGGAGACCACCGACCGGATATGCGGCCAGTACGGGCTGGACACCGGCGGCTGGGTGAACTGCGGCGTGGGCCACCAGGTCGTCATCAACGTGACGCGCTGGCGGGAGCTCACCGAGTTCTACACCGGGCAGCCCGAGCTGTACCACGCGCTCGCCGTCAACCACGAGGTCGGCCACGTCCTCGGCCTCGGCCACGTCGAGTGCCCCGGGCCCGGCCAGCCGGCGCCGGTGATGATGCAGCAGATCAAGGGCCTGCACGGCTGCGTGCCCAACGGCTGGCCCTTCTCCGAGACCGGCACCCTCCTCACCGGCCCCCTCCTCCCGGCCGCCACCCCGGCGCCGTAGCGGGGCGGCTCCGTGCCGCCGCGGCCGTCTCCCCGCGCCGCGACCCCGGCCCCCGCCGACCCGCGTCGGAGGGGGCCTCGGGTCGGAGGGGGATCACCTCTCGTGCGTCCAGGCGACGGCGGTCCGCACCTCGCGGAGTCGCCAGCCCGCCGGCGTCCGCGCGGCGGTGCAGGCCAGCCGCAGGCCGCTCGACAGATGGGGCGGCCGGCCGCTGCGGTAGAAGTAGACGAGCGAGTTCGCCGTGGCGGCCGCCCGGTCGCCGTCGACGTCCACCAGCAGGTCCGTGGTCACGTGCTGGGTGTGTTCCCCCTCGACCTCGGCCTGCCGCATGAATCCGACGAGCCGGTCGAGGCCGTGTATCTCGCCCGAGCGCGGGGAGTGCCCCGTCACGTCGGCGGTGAAGACGGTGTCCGCCTCCTCCCACCGCTTCTCGTCGAGCAGGCGTGCGAAGCGGCTGAACAGGTCGGCGATCTCGATGCGGTCGGCGATCGGCGCGTTCGTGGACATGGCATCCCCTTTTGTTGGCGCGTCCAACATTGGCGCCGCCAACTGTACAGAGATCGATTGGCCGCGCCAACAATGTAGGGTGGCCGGCGTGGAAGAGACCCCCGCACACCTGACGGCGAAGCCGAGCTGGCTGCTCACCCAGGTGGCCGTGCACGCCCACCGGTTGGCGACCGAAGGCTTCGGCGGGGTGGGCGCGCGCGGGTACCACTACCGGATCCTGGCCGCCCTGGACGAGTTCGGGGTGTCCAGCCAGGCCGAACTCGGCCGCCGGTGCAACATGGACCGCAGTGACGTCGTGGCGGCGATCAACGAACTGGCCGAACAGGGCTGCGTCGAGCGGACGCCGGACCCGGACGACCGGAGACGCAACAGGGTGCACCTCACCCCGGCGGGCCGCCGGCACCTGCGACGCCTGGACCGGGCGCTGGACGCGGTGCAGGACGACCTCCTGGAACCACTCTCGGCCGAGGACAGGCAGACCCTGACCGGCCTGCTCACCCGCCTGCTCGCCCACCACCAACGGCCTTAGGGGTTGGCCGACCTTCCCGCCGGGCGGCGCCTGCCGGCCGCAGCCGCCGCGCTGCCCGGCGGTGTTGTCGTACCCCCTCGGTACGGTCGGTCCATGAGTGTCTCTCTCTACTACTCGGCCGACCGGGCGATGCCGCGGACGGATGCCGAGACCGCCACCGTCGAGCGCATCGTCGCCGCGCACACGTCGTCGTTCCCCTACCAGGACGAGGAGGGCCTCTCCCTGGACGACGACGGCACCGGGCCGGACGAGATCCTGGCCGGGTCCACGAAGCTGCCGGGCGACCCGGGGCGGATGCTGCCGGTGATGGTCCACGTGCTGGGCGCCGTCACCGAGTTGCGCCGCGCGCTGCCCGGAGCGGAATGGCGCGTGCACATGGACGACCTCGACGTCCCGTGGGACGAGCAGGACGGCTACGCCTTCCCCGGCATGCACGACGCGGATCTCGCAGCCGCCTTCGGCGACTTCTGACGGCCGCTCCTGCGGTGTCGGGGAGGGTTCCCCGACACCGCAGGGCGCGCGACGCGGAGCGGGCCGTCAGCCGGTGAGGCGGTCGGCGGCCTCGTCCTCGCTCAGGGCCTCGATCTCGGCGATCAGCAGGTCCTCGACGCGGGCGGCGAGGGCGGCTGCGGTGGAGAGTTCGAAGGCGTCGCGGATCGGTACCTCCAGGCCGACCCCGGCGCGGATGCGGGCGACGACCCGGGTCACCAGGAGCGAGTCCCCGCCGAGGGTGAAGAAGTCGTCGAGCACCCCGACCCGGGGCAGGCCGAGGACCTCCTGCCAGAGCTGCGTGACGAGGTGTTCGGCGTCGGTGCGCGGGGCCAGGTACTCGGCCCCCGCGGTCGGGTCGGGGGCGGGGAGGGCGGCGGTGTCCAGCTTGCCGTTCAGGGTCAGCGGCAACCGGTCGAGCAGGACGACGGTGTCCGGGACGGCGTAGGCGGGCAGGCGCCGGGCGAGGTGTTCGCGCAGGGCGCCCGGTGCCGGCTCGGCGCCGGACGCGGGGACGGCGTAGGCGACCAGACGACGGCCGGCCAGGACGACGGCCGCCGCCCGGGCGACCTCCGGGTGGTCGGCCAGGGCGGCCTCGATCTCGGCCGGTTCGATCCGGTAGCCGCGCAGCTTGACCTGCTCGTCCGTGCGGCCGAGGTACTCCAACCGCCCGTCGGAGCGCCAGCGGGCACGGTCCCCGGTGCGGTACATCCGCGTCCCGGTGAACGGGTCGGGGCGGAAGGCTGCGTCGGTGAGGTCGGGGCGGCCCAGGTAGCCGCGGGCGAGGCCGGTGCCGCCGATGTGGAGCTCGCCCTCGGAGCCGCGGGGGAGCAGGGCGCCGCGCTCGTCGAGCACGTACAGCCGCACCCCCGGCAGGGGCCGGCCGAGCGGCGGGCGCCGGGCGGCGTCCGGGGCGGTGAGGTCGCCGGCGGTGGCGATGACGGTGGCCTCGGTCGGGCCGTAGGTGTTGACCAGCCGGACGGTGTCGCCGTGCCGGTCCCGCCAGCGTCCGACGGCGTCGGCGCGGGCCTCGGAGCCGCCGAGCACCACCAGGCGCAGGGCGGCCGGCCACGGGGTCTCGCCGTCGAGCGAGACCAGCTCCTCCCAGTACGCGGTCGGCAGGTCGAGCACGGTGACGGACGGCCCGTGCGGTCCGCGCAGCAGCTCGGGCAGGGTGCGTCCGCCACCGGGCAGCAGCACGACGCACGCGCCGGTGGCGAGCGCCGGCCACACCTCCTCGGCGTGGGTGTCGAACCCGATCGAGGCGAACTGGACGATCCGGTCGGCGGGCGTGAGCCGGTAGCCGTCGGGCCCCGCCATCCAGTCGACCCGGGCGGCGAGGGCCGCGTGGTCGACGGCCACCGCCTTGGGGGTGCCGGTGGACCCGGACGTGTAGAGGACGTACGCGAGCCCGGCCCGCTCGTCGCCGGGGGCGGGGTCGGAGACCGGCCGGACGCGGAGTCCGTCGCCGTCCTCGTCGGTCAGCAGGAGGACGGCGCCCGATTCGCGGAGCATCAGCCGCCGCCGCTCATCCGGGTGGGCCGGGTCGAGCGGGAGGTAGCCGGCGCCGGCCTTCCAGACCGCCAGCAGCGCGACCACGAGGTCGAAGGACGGCGCGATCCGCACCGCCACCAGCTGCCCGGCGACCGGGCCGAGCCGGCCGGCCAACTCGTCGGCCAGGCGGTTCAGTTCGGCGTAGGAGAGGGTGTGGCCCCCGCACTCCAGCGCCGGCGCGTCCGGCGCGGTGGCGACCCGCTCGGCGAACCGCTCCAGGACCGGCGGCACCGGTCCGGACGCGGGCCCGGTGCCGAGCGCGAGCAGCTCGGCGCGTTCGTCCGCGCCGATCAGCCAGTCGCCGTGCAGCGGCAGCACCGCGTCCTCGACCACGGCGACGAGCAGGGCCCGGCACCGGTCGCCGAGCGCCGTGACGGTGGCCTCGTCGAAGACCTCCCGGTCGAAGCAGAAGGAGAGCGTCAGCCCGCCGTCCGGGGTGCGCCAGCTGTCGAGCAGCAGGTCGGTCTTGGCGCGTTCGAACCCGGAGTCCATCGAGGCGGTACGCACCCCGGCCGGCAGGTCGGACCCGCCGTCGCCCCCGGCCAGGTCGTACTGGCTCTGGTGGACGAACACCGCCTGGTAGAGCGGCGCCGCGCCGGCCTCCGCGGGCAGGCCCAGGTGGGCGGCGAGCCGTTCGACCGGCACGTCCTGGTGGCTCAGCGCGCCCAGGGTGGCGGCCCGGGCCCGGTGCAGCACCGTCCGGAAGTCCGGCTCCCCGGTGAGGTCCGCGCGGATCACGCCCGTCCGGGTGAAGTAGCCGACCAGCGCCTCCTGGGCGGCCTCGGTGCGGCCCGCCAGCGGGGTGCCGACCAGGAAGTCTCCGGTGCCGGTCCAGCGGGCCAGTACGCACTGGTAGGCGGCCAGCAGCACCATGAACGGGGTGCAGCGCTCCCGGCGCGCCAGCGCGTCCAGGGCGGCGGTGAGGCCGGGGTCCAGGCTCACCGTGGCGAACCCCGCCGGGTGCAGCGGCTCGGCCGGACGGGGACGGTCCAGGGGGAGCCGCAGCCGGCCGGTGCCGGCCAGTTTCTCGGCCCAGTAGCGGAAGGCCGCCTCGGCCCCGCCGTTCGCCGCGCGGTCCTGCTCGGCCCGGGCGACGTCGCCGTACCGCAGGCCGAGCGGTGCCAGGCCGGCCGGCCCCTCGCCGGTCTCCTCCCGGTAGAGGGCGAGCAGCTCGCTCCAGAGGATCCGGAACGACCAGCCGTCCGACACGATGTGGTGCACCACCACGGCCAGCGCGTGCTCGTCGGGCCCGGACGAGATCAGGACGGCGCGCAGCGGCGGGCGGGCGGCCAGGTCGAACGGCGCGTTGACGGCCGGACGGCAGGCCTCGGTGAAGTCCCGCTCCCCGGCGCCGGGCGCCAGCTCGACCAGGTCGAGCGGGACCGGCGCGGGCGGCTCGACGAGCTGGACGGGCGCCTCGCCGTCGAGGGCGAAGCGGGTGCGCAGGGTCTCGTGCCGGTCCGTCAGCCGGGTGAGCGCGGCGCGCAGCGCCTCCCGGTCGAGCGGGCCGCTCCAGCGGCGGCAGAGGTACATGTTGAAGCCCGCGTCGGCGGGGTGGAGCTGCTGGAGGAACCAGAGGCGCCGCTGCTCCTCGGTGAGCGGGTGGGCCGCCCCGGTGGGGCGGTCGGCGCCGGTCGTGCGGTCGGTGGGAGTCATCGGGCGGCGGCCTCGGTTCCGGTACGGCGCGCGGCCGCGACGGCTGCGGGCGAGGTGGGGACGGGAGCGGGAGCTGGTGCGGTGCCGGGTGCGGCGTCGGGCGCGACGGTGCCGGGCGCGACGGCGTCGGGTGCGACGGCGTCGGCGCGGCCCGAGAGGGTGGCGAGACCGATCAGGTCGTCGGGCTCGGCGTCCGGGACGTCGCGGTCGAAGTGCCGCAGGGCCGGGACGGCCAGGCAGACCAGCACGAGCAGGGCCATGGCCAGGCCGAACAGCAGGTAGAGGAGACCGATGCCGCGTCCCTCGCCGGTGCCGATCAGCCGTCCCACGGTGCCCGCGAGCGGGCCGTCCTCGTCGACCCACGGCTGGACCAGGCGGGGGCCGAGCGGAGCCACCAGGGCGAAGCCGACCGGCAGGGTGGACCAGGCGACCATGGTGTTCACCGCGATCACGCGGCCGTGGAACCGGAGCGGCACCTTGGTCTGGACGATGGTCGCGTAGACGCCGTTGACCAGGCCGAGTCCGTAGGCCATGCCGAACGCGCCGATCGAGACCGTGAGGACCGAGGGCCGCAGGCCGGTCACCAGGCAGGCGACGGCCAGGCCGAGGGTCGCGACCAGGACGCCGCGCAGCCGCAGCCGTCGGGGACCGCCCCAGACGAGCAGGGTCAGGCCGCCCAGGACGGCGCCCAGGCCGGCCGCGACGGAGACCCAGCCGGCCGCCGCGAGCGGGGCGAAGGAGAGCACCAGCGGGGTGGTGAGCAGGAACAGCGGCGAGAGGAAGATGTTGAGCACCGCGAAGAACAGCAGCATCGCGCGGAAGTGCCGGCTGCCGAGCGCACGCCGGAACCCGGCGCGGATCTCGGCGGCGACGCTCTCCCGCCGCCGCGCGGCCATCACGTCCGGGAAGCGCACGGCGAGGGTGACCGCGGTGGCCACGACGTAGCTGGCGACGTCGAGCGCGAGGATGCCGCCGAGGCCGAGCACGGAGAGCAGGCCGACCGCGAACAGCGGCACCAGGAACTGGGCGAGTCCGAAGGCCATCTGGACGATGCCGTTGGCCCGGCCGAGGAAACGTTTCGGTACGAGCTGCGGGACGGCGGAGTTCCAGGCGAGCCGCTGGAACGTGAGCGCCGTGGAGAGGAGCGCGATCAGCACGTACGCGTGCCAGACCTCCAGACCGTCGGTCAGGTACAGCAGCAGCATCACCGCCTGGGTGAGGCCGGCCGCCACGTCGCCGTACAGCATGATCCGGCGCCGGTCGCCGCGGTCCACGACGGCGCCGGCGATCGGCGCGGCCAGGATGCCGGGCACCAGCCCGCAGGCGGCCAACAGGCCGAACTGGGCGAGCGATCCGGTGGTCAGGTAGATCCACACCGGCAGGGCGAACTCGGTGAGCGCGGAGCCGATCATGGAGATCTGCTGGCCGGCGGCGACGCCGAGGAACCGCCGCATGGTCGGCCGGGTCGACGGCGCCTTCGGGCCCCGGGAGGCAGGCGAGGTGCCCGCGGCGGCGGGCGAGGCGTCCGGGACGCCGACCGGCTGCTCCGCCCCGTCCCGGGAGAGCCCGGCCAGCCACCAGGTGGCGCCCTCGCTCCGCCGGTGCCGTTCCTCCTCGCCGGCCGCCACCGAGCGGTGCACGGTGGTCAGGATCTCGGCGAGCTCGGCGGCCCGGTACTTGAGGTAGAAGTGGCCGGCCTCGTCGAGCACCACCACGCCGGTGGTGTCGCTGAGACGATGCCACTCCCGGTACCGCTCCTCGTAGAACTCGGTGGCCGGGTCCCGGTCACCGCAGACGGCGATCACCGGTGCGGCGATCCGGCCGTCCTCGCTCTCGAAGAGCCGGGTGAAGTACTGCTCGGCCTCCTTGGTGCCGATCCGGCGGTTGCCGACCATCAGGCGCAGCTGCTCGGTCCCGACCTCGTCGGTGTCCAGACCGGCCGCCGCCAGGGCGTTGATCATGCCCTGGTCGCTGCGGAGCCGGTCGGCGACCCTGGCCCACCACTCGCCCACGGCGGCGCCGCGTCCGCGCGGCCGGGCGAACGGGAAGATCCCGCCGAGGTGGACGGCCTCGATCTCCCGTCCGGCCGCCTCCACCCGCCGGGCGATCTCCACGGCCAACCGGACGCCGACGCCGCAGTGGCCGTAGAGGACGATCCGCCCTTCCACGGTGTCGACGATCTCCTGCGCGCAGAGGGCGGCCACCTCGTCGATGTCCATCGCCTCCTCGCCCAGCTCGTGGCCGGGGACGGCGAGCGAGTGCAGTGCCCAGTCGGCGGGCAGGGCGTCGGCGAGCGGCTTGTAGATGAGCGCGCTGCCGCCGCCGTACGGGGTGCAGACGATGCTGGCGGTCGTCCGCCGGCCCGCCGGGGTGAGCCGGTGCAGCAGGCTGCGCGGTCCGCGGTCCGCGTGCGGGTCGCTGAGCAGGGCGGCGAGGCGCCGGACGGTCGGGTACTTGAAGAGGTCCATCACCCCGACCGGGGTGGGCAGTTCGGGGTAGGTGCGGCGCAGCCGGGCGACCACCTGGGTGGCGAGCAGCGAGTGGCCGCCGAGTTCGAAGAAGTCGTCCAGCGCCCCGACCCGCGGGACGGCCAGGAGTTCGGCCCAGAGTCCGGCGAGGTACCGCTCCTCCTCGCCCTCCGGTTCGACGTACTCGCCGGTGGCGGCGGGCTCCTCGGGCTCGGGCAGCGAGCGCCGGTCGACCTTCCCGTGGGCCAGCAGCGGCAGCCGGTCGAGGACGACGAAGCGGGCCGGGACCATGTAGTCGGGGAGGACCTCGGCGAGGGCCTCGCGCAGGTCGGCGGGTGCCGGGGCGGGACCGCCCCCCGGGTGTTCGAGGTAGCCGACCAGGGCCTGGCGCAGCCCTTCGCCGCGGGCCAGCACGACGGCCTGGGTGATGCCGGGCAGGGCGGTGAGGGCGGCCTCGATCTCCCCGGGCTCCACCCGGTAGCCGCGGACCTTGATCTGGTCGTCGGCGCGCCCCAGGTAGTCGAGGGTGCCGTCGGGCCGCCAGCGGGCGAGGTCGCCGGTGCGGTAGAGCCGGTCGCCGGTCGCGCCGAACGGGTCGTCGACGAACCGCTCGGCGGTGAGGTCCGGGCGGCCCAGGTAGCCGCGGGCGAGCCGGTCGCCGCCGAGGTACAGCTCGCCGGTGACGCCGGGCGGCACCGGTTGCAGCGTCTCGTCCAGGACGTGGCAGCGGACGCCGGCGAGCGGGGCGCCGATGGGGGTGCTGCCCGGGCCGTGGGCGCCGGCGGTGACCTCGTGGACGGTGACGCCGACGGTCGCCTCGGTGGGGCCGTAGTGGTTGAAGACGGCGCACCGGCCGAGGGCGGCCAGCTCGGCGGCCCACGGCCAGGCCGAGGCCTCCCCGCCGAGCACCAGCGCCCGGCGCGGCAGCAGCCGCTCCATGGGGGCGTCGGCGCCGAGCGCGGCCAGGTGGGAGGGGGTCATCTTGAGGTAGTCGAGTTCCAGCGCCTCGATCTGGTCGGCGAGTTCGGCGCCGGCGATCCGGCGCGGCAGGAGGTGGACCCGGCCGCCGGTGGTCAGGGCGAGGTAGAGCATGGTGATGCTGAAGTCGAAGGACAGCGACTGGAGCAGCCCGTACGCGGCGCCCGGCTCGATCCGAAGCCGTTCCCGCACGCCGGCCAGGTAGTTGAGGATCTGGCGGTGCTGGACGGCGACGCCCTTGGGCGCGCCGGTCGAGCCCGAGGTGTAGATCACGTAGGCCAGGTGGTCCGGGCCGGAGACCTCGTCGAGCGGTTCGGCGTCCGGGGCGAGCGGACCGGGGCCGGGCGCGGCGCCGTCGGCCGGTCCGGTGTCGAGCAGCAGTTCGGCGCCCGCGTACCCGGGGAACCGCTCCCGCAGCACCGAGTCGGTGACCAGGACCCGCACCTCGGCGTCGGCCACCAGGTGGGCGAGCCGGGCGGGCGGCTGCTCCGGGTCCAGCGGCAGGTAGGAGCCGCCGGACTTCAGGACGCCGACCAGGGCCGCCGCCAGCTCGGGGGACTGCTCCAGGCAGACCGCGACCCGGTCGTCCGGGCCGACGCCGAGTGCCCGCAGGCGGCGGGCGAGGCCGGTGGCGCGCTGCTCCAGCTCGCGGTAGTCGACGGTGCGGTCCTCGAACACCAGGGCCGGGCGCTCGGGGTGGGCCCGCGCGGTGGCGGCGAGCAGCGCGGTCAGCGTGCCGGGGGCGGTGGCACCGCTGTCGGCGCCGGTTCCGGCGGCGGGGACGGGCAGCGGCGGGCCGGCGGCCCAGGTCTCCAGGACGTCCCGCCGCTCGCCGGGGGTGAGCAGCGGCAGCCGGGAGACCGGCCGGCCCGGGTCGGCCGAGGCCGCCGCGACCAGCAGTTCGAAACGCTCGACCAGCCGCCGGACGGTGGCCGCGTCGAAGAGGTCGGTGCGGTAGGTGAGCAGCCCGTACAGGCCGCCGTCGGACTTCTCCCGCATGTAGAGCGCGAGGTCGGTGCGGGTGGTGGCGGCCTCGTGGCCGAAGCTCTCGCCGGTCAGCGCACCGGTGGCGGAGCCGGTGGGGGAACCGGCACCGGGGGCGGTACCGGCGCTGCGGTCGCCGTAGTTCTGGAAGGCGAAGGTGACCTGGAAGACGGCGGACCGGCTGACGTCGCGCTCGATCTCCAGGTCGGCCACCATCTGCTCGAACGGCACCTCCTGGTGGGTGTACGCGTCGAGGGTGGTCTCGCGGACCCGGCCGAGCAGCTCGCCGAAGGTCGGGTCGCCCTCCAACCGGGCCCGGATCGGCAGCATGTTGACGAACAGGCCGACGACGTCCTCCAGTTCGCGGTGGAGCCGGCCGGCGACCGCCGAGCCGACCGCGAAGTCCCGCCGTCCGGAGTGCCGGCCGAGCAACACCTGTAGGGCGGCCATCAGCACCATGTAGGCGGACGCGTTCGACGACCGGGCCAACTCCTTGACGCCGTTGCCGAGTTCGGCGCCCCAGTGGAATTCCAGGGCGGCCCCGTCGAAGGTGAGCACCGGCGGGCGCGGCCGGTCGGTGGGCAGGTCGAGTGCGGGGACGTCCCGGAGTGCGGTCCGCCAGTACGCGCGGGAGGAGGCCAGCGCGTCGCCGTTCAGGCGCTCGCGCTGCCAGTGTGCGTAGTCGCCGAACCGGACGGCGGGGGCGGCCAGGTTGTCCGGGGTGCCGTGGGCGTGCCGGGCGTAGAGCGCGTCCAGCTCGCGGTGGAGGATGTCGAGGGACCAGCCGTCACTGACGATGTGGTGCATGACCAGCGCGAGCACGTGCTCCTCGGCCGCGGTGCGGACCAGCAGGGCGCGCAGCAGCGGACCGCCGGTCAGGTCGAACGGCTCCCCGACCAGGGCGGCGAGCTCGTCGGCGGCCTGCCCGGCCGGGTCCGGTGCGGCGCAGGCGTCGACGAACCGGACCGGGCAGGGGGCCGGTTCGGCGACTCGGACCTCCGCGGTGCCCTCGGGGGTGCTCGGGAAGGTCATCCGCAGCGCCTCGTGGCGGGCGACGAGGTCGGTCAGGGCGGCGTCCAGCGCCGGACGGTCGAGCGGGCCGCGCAGCCGGCGGGCCGGCGCCAGGGTGAAGGCGGTGGACTGCGGGGCGAACTGGTCCATGAACCAGAGCCGTTCCTGCCCGCTGGAGAGCGGGGGCGCGGTGTCGGACGGCCGGGCGGGCACGGTTCTGGCGGGGGCCGAGGCGGCGCGCAGCCGCTGGGCGAGCAGCGCGCGCTTGGTCGCGGACAGCCCGGTGGCAGGGTCCTGGGTGTCGGTCATCGGTGTTCCATTTCGGCGCACGTCGGTGGCGGAGGTGCCGGTGGGGCGGATCCGTCGCGGGAAGGGGAGGGCGGCGCGCGGGGGAGCGCGCGCCGCCCGGGAAGGTCAGCGCAGTTCGCGGACGGCCGCGGCGATGCCGAGCGGGGTGGGGGTCGCGAAGAAGACGTCGAAGTCGAGCTCGACGCCGAGCAGGTCGCGGATCCTGGCGGTGATCTGAATGATCGTCAGGGAGTGGCCGCCGAGTTCGAACAGATCCTCCTCGGGCCCCAGGTCGGGCAGCCCGAGGACCTCGGCCCAGACGCCGAGGACGGCCGTGAGCACCTCGTCGCGCTCCTCGGACCCTGCTCCCTCGGCCGTGCCCGCGGCCCCGGCGGGCGTGCCGACCGGCACCGGCGGGACGGGCAGGGCCCGGCGGTCCAGCTTGCCGTTGGGCGTCAGGGGCAGCCGGTCGAGCACCGCGAAGCGCTGGGGGACCGCGGCGGCGGGCAGCAGCCTCTGGAGGAAGGCGCGCAGCTCGGCGGCGTCGGGCGCGGTGTCGGGGGCGGTGTCCGGGGTTGCGGCGTCCGGGGCGGCGGTCCCGGACGCGGGGACGAGGTAGCCGGCCACGAACGGCTCGCCGTCGTCCCCCTGGCGGACGGCCGCGGCGGCCTCGGCGACGCCGGGGTGGGCCAGCAGCGCCGCCTCGATCTCGCCGAGCTCGATCCGGTGGCCGCGGATCTTGACCTGGTCGTCGAGCCGCCCGAGGAACTCCAGCTCGCCGTCGGCGGTCCAGGCAGAGAGGTCCCCGGTCCGGTACAGCCGGCCGCCGGTGCCGGAGGTGCGGGCGGCATCGAACGGGTCCTCGACGAAGCGTTCGGCGGTCAGCCCGGGGCGGCCGAGGTAGCCCTCGGCCACCCCGTCCCCGCCGAGGTGCAGCTCGCCCGGCACGCCGATCGGGAGCGGCCTGCGCCGCCGGTCCAGCACGTAGGCCCGGGTGTTGGCGATCGGCCGGCCGATCCGGACGGCCTCCGGACCGGCGGGTATCTCGGCGCAGGTCGACCAGATGGTGGTCTCGGTCGGCCCGTAGACGTTGAACAGGCGGTCCGTGCCCGCCCGGAGGTCCCGGGCCAGCGGCAGCGGCAGGGCCTCCCCGCCGGCCAGGCCGGTCAGGCCGGACGGCAGCGGTCCGGCGCCGAGCAGGACCCGCCAGCCCGAGGGGGTGGCCTGGACGTGGGTGACGCCCTCGCGCTCGATCAGGGCCCGCAGACCCGGTCCGTCGACGGCGAGGCCGTCCGGCGCCAGCACCAGCCGCCCGCCGGTGACCAGCGGCAGCAGCAGTTCGAGGGCGGAGATGTCGAACGAGAGGGAGGTGAGGCCGAGCCAGACGTCCCGGGGCGCGGAGCCGAGCCGGTCGGCGAAGGCCGAGAGCAGGTTGACCAGCGCGCGGTGGCCGATCTCGACGCCCTTGGGGCGGCCGGTGGAGCCGGAGGTGTAGAGCACGTAGGCGAGTCGGCCCGGCGCGGTTCCGCCGTCCGTGGCCGCCCCGCCGGCCGGGCGTGCGGGGTCGGCGCCGGCGCCGGGCGCGGACGCGGCGTCGGCCGGCCGGAGCACCCGGGGTGCCGCTGCCGCGACCTCGGGGGCCGGTTCGCGGTCGGCCAGGAGCAGGACGGCGCCGGAGTCGGCCAGGACGAACGCGAGCCGCTCGGCCGGGTAGCCGGGGTCGAGCGGCAGGTAGCCGGCGCCGACCGCGTGCACGGCGAGCAGGGCGGCGGGCAGGTCGGCGGTGCGGCTCAGGTGCAACCCGACCAGGTCGTCCCGGCCGACGCCCGCGGCGGACAGGGCGTCGGCCAGCCGGTCGGCGCGCCGCAGGAGCTCCCGGTAGGTCAGGCGTTCCACGCCGGCCACCACGGCGACGGCGTCCGGCGTGGCGGCGGCGCGCTCGCGGACCAGGTCGAGCACGGTCCGGTCGGCGGGGTAGGCGCAGGCGGTCTCGTTCCACCCGGTGGTGACGAGGTGTTCCTCGGAGGCGTCGAGCAGCGGCAGGTCGCCGAGCACGGTGGCGGGGTCGGCCGTGGCGCCGGCGAGCAGGCCGGCCAGGTGTCCGGCGATCCGCCGGGCGGCGTGCGGTGCGAGGACGGCCGGGTCGTACTGGAGGGAGAACACGACGGCCTCGGCGTCCTCGACCGCCTGGAGGTGGAGCGTGTTGCGGGACGCGTGGTGGAACACCGTCCAGTCGATCCGGGTGGCGCTGCCCGGGAAGACCGGGTCGGCGGCGGTGCGCCGGCGGTAGCCGAACGACACCGGCGCCAGCCCGACCCGGGGGGTGAGCCCGGGCACGGCCTCGCCGAACGGGACGGCGCGGTGGGCGGAGGTCAGCCGGACCTCGGCGCGGACGGCCTGCGCGTACTGCGCGAACGTGCTCTCCTCGCCGGCGTCGGCCGGGGCGTACACCGGCAGCTCGTTGACGAAGACGCCGATCTCGCCGGGCCGGTCCGGACGGCGGGTGGCGAAGGGGACGGCGACCGGCACCGACTCGCCGCCGTAGCGCCGGAGCAGGCCGTGCAGGGCGGCGAGCAGGAACTCGAAGACGGTGACCCCGCTGTCGCGCGCGGCGTCGGCCAGGGCGGCGCGGCCGGGGCCGTCGAGCCGCCAGGTGACGGCCTCGCCGGGCCCGGCGTCGGTGGTGGCCCGCGGGCCGTGGGGCAGGACCGGCTCGGTGGCGGCGGCCCAGCGGGGGCCGTGGAACGCGGCGGCCCGACGGACGAGGTCGGGGTCGGGGCCGGCCGGAGCCCCGTCGGCGACCGCGGCGGCGTCGGCCGTGCCGGGGCCTTCCGAACCGGTGCCGGCGGCCGGGCCGGGCGCCCCGCCGTGCCGGGCGGCGTGCTCGGCGGTGTAGGCGGCGGCGAGGTCGGCGGCCAGCACGTCCTTGGAGTTGCCGTCGAACACCGCGTGGTGGGCCACCACCAGCAGCTCCGCCGCGCCGTCGGGCCGCCGGTGCAGGGTGAAGCGCGCGAGCGGTCCGGTGGCGAGGTCGAACGGGAGGGTGATCTCCTCGGTCAGCCGCTTGGCCAGGCCGTCACGGGTGTCGGCCGTCGTGTCGACGACGGTGAGGGCGGGCGGGCTCGCGGCCGGGACCAGTCGGACCAGGCCGTCCCGCTCGACCAGGGCGGAGGCGAGGGCCGGACGGCGGCCGACGGTGGCGGTGACCGCCCGTTCCAGGGCGCCGGTGTCGACCCGGTCGAAGGAGAACCGCAGCGCGAGGTGGAAGGTCTCCGGCGTGCGGGTCAGCCGGCTGGTCAGCCAGATCCCGTGCTGGGCCGGGGAGGCGGGGCGCCCGGTCGGTGCCGGGGTGTGCGCCGTTCTCGCGGGTTCCTCCGAGGTGGCGACAGGGCCGGGTGCGGCGGGGGAGTCGG
The DNA here is from genome assembly GCF_042722765.1 of Kitasatospora sp. NPDC058406. Taxonomy (NCBI): domain Bacteria; kingdom Bacillati; phylum Actinomycetota; class Actinomycetes; order Kitasatosporales; family Streptomycetaceae; genus Kitasatospora; species Kitasatospora sp. NPDC058406. The sequence goes on along the minus strand of NZ_JBHXKE010000153.1, from coordinate 4,295 downwards.
ACATGGCGTGCTCGATTCGGGAGTCGGAGACGGAGCTGCGTGACACGCGTCCGAGCGGGGCCGCGACGGTGCGGCCCGGGTGGACGGCGCGGCTGCCGAGTGGTGCCCGGCCCGCTCCTCGGACCGGTCGGCAGGCCGCTGTGGCAAGGCCGACCCGACTCCCAGGTTTCCCCCCTGATGCGTCAGGCGGTTCGATCCCCTCCCCCGTCGGAAGATCATTGGCCTGGACCTGCCGAGAGATTTCCACAGACCACATGCCTCGTCAAGGGTTGTCCACGACCTGGCCCGGACAGTCCAACGGTTCGTCAACTACCTTCTGTGACGTGCCAGCTGGGCCGCGCTCCGGGCGGGGTGCGGAGGCCGGTGCGGAGGCGCCCGCGGGCGCCTCCGCAGGGGGTGTCAAGTCGGGCCAAGTTGTCTGTACAGCTCTGGGTTCACTGTCCGTCATCGAAGCGCCATCGAACGGGTCCGTTCCCGTCCATCTCGGGGCCATAGACATAACGGGTCTGGGCCGAACGGAGGCCCAGTGCCCGTGTACAAGGAGTCACCCCCGATGAGTCCGAAGCCCGAACTGTCGCGCCGCACCCTGCTCGGTGGCGCGGCGGCCGCCGCCGTGCTGTCCGCCCTCCCCCTCAGCGTCCGCGAGGCGCTGGCCGCGCCGGCCAAGCCCGGCCGCCTGGCGGACATCCAGCACGTCGTGGTGTTCATGCAGGAGAACCGCGCCTTCGACCACTACTTCGGCACGCTGCCCGGCGTGCGCGGCTTCGGCGACCGGACGGCGGTGCGCGGGGTCAACGGGCGCTCGGTGTTCCACCAGCCCGACCCGAGCCGCAAGGAGGGCCACCTGCTGCCCTTCCCGATGAACGCCGCGCACACCAACGCGTACCAGCAGGGCGCCCCCGCGTTCGGCTTCGTCGACTCGATGAACGCCTGGAACGACGGCCGCGCCGACGGCTCGGTCACCCGCCGCTCCGGCGGCTGGCTCGGCCAGGGCTACTACGAGTCCGCCGACATGCCGTTCTACAACGCGCTCGCCTCGGTGTTCACCACCTGTGACGCCTACTACGCGTCGGTGCAGTGCAACACCAACACCAACCGCGAGCACCTGATGACCGGGACCAGCGGCGGCACCGTACGGGACACCCCGGTGACCGACAACACCGAGATCCCCGGCGGCTACGAGTGGACCACCTACGCCGAGCGGCTGGAGCGGGCCGGCATCAGCTGGAAGACCTACCAGGCGCTGGACAACTTCGACGACAACGCGCTCGCCTGGTTCGCCCCCTTCGTCAAGGCCAAGCCCGGTGAGCCGCTGTACGAGCGCGGCATGCGCGCCGTCGGCGACCCGGCCAAGAAGAGCGACCCGTTCGCGATGGGCGACGCCCTGGTCGAGGCCTTCGCCGCCGACATCCAGGCCGACACGCTGCCGCAGGTCTCGTGGATCGTCGCCCCCGCCGCGCTCTCCGAGCACGCCAACTACGCCCCGCCGAACGGCGAGCACCTGACGGCCCGGCTGCTGGCCGCGCTGGCCGCCAAGCCGGAGGTGTGGGAGAAGACCGTCTTCATCCTCAACTACGACGAGCACGGCGGCTTCTTCGACCACCAGCTGCCCCCCGTCCCGCCGCTGGCCGCCGGCCGCGGCAAGTCCACCGTGTCGGTCGACGGCGAGGTGGTCGTCCGGGTGAGCAAGGGCGGCTCCACCTACCACCGGGTGGTCAGCCAGGAGGGCAAGTACCGGGTGAAGGCGGCCGACGGCTCGCTCGCCTGGTCCGACACGCTGCCCGCCGGGGAGACCCTGGTCTCCGGCCCGTACCCGATGGGCCTCGGCGTCCGGGTGCCGATGATCGTCGTCTCGCCGTGGACCCGTGGCGGCGTGGTGGACTCCACCGTCTACGACCACACCTCGGTGCTGCGCTTCCTGGAGCAGCGCTTCGGCATCCAGGAGCCCAACATCAGCCCCTGGCGCCGGTCGGTCTGCGGCGACCTCACCAACCTCTTCGACTTCTCGGGGCGCGACCCGCGCTGGCCGCAGCTGCCGGACACCAGCGGCAACCGGCAGAAGGTCGTCGACACCGGCAAGCTGCCCGCGCCGACCGTGCCCAACCCGCAGACGTTCCCGCAGCAGCAGCGCGGCACCCGCGCGGCCCGCCCGGCCCCGTACAACCTGCTGGTCAAGCCCCGGCTGAAGGGCGACCAGCTGACCGTCGACTTCGTCAACCAGGGCAAGCAGGGCGCCGTCTTCGCCGTCTACCCCGCCCCCGGTGCCGCGCCGCGCCACTACACGGTCGGCGCGAAGAGCCGCCTCTCCGACGTGTGGACGGTCGGCCAGGACGGCTACGACCTGCGGGTGCACGGCCCCAACGGCGCCTTCTGGCACCTGCGCGGCGACCTCGCCTCCACCTACGAGATCTCGCTCTCCGAGGAGCAGAACGGCAAGGTCCTGGAGGTGGACGTGATCAACCGCTCGCGCACCGCCCAGACCTTCCTGGTCGGCGACCTCGCCTACGGCGACGGGCTGCGCGAGGTCCGGGTCGCGGCCGGCGACGACAAGACCGTCAACGTCAAGGTCGGCCCCGAGGGCTGGTACGACGTGGCGGTGGGCCTGCGCGGCGACGTCTCCTTCCGCCGCCGGATCGCCGGCCGCTTCCCCTGGGACGGCGAGCACCTGTTCACCGACCCGGCGATGGGCCTGACCGACCCGCTGGCGCTGGACGTCGCCCTCAAGGCCGCGTCGACCACCATCGACGAGGCGATCCTGCTGCCCGGCCGCCCGGCCCGGGTCACCGCGCGCTTCACCGCCACCGCCGCGCTGACCTCGATCGAGGCGCAGCCGGTCGTCCCGGCCGGCTGGACGGTCGCCGCCGTGACCGCGCCGCCGGCCGCGCTCGCGGCGGGCGCCACCGCCACCGCGGAGTGGGACGTCACCCCGCCGGCCCAGTTGCCGGACGGTGCCACCCACCGGATCGTGGTCACCGCCCGGGCGCTGGCCGACAACCGGTTCGCCGTCGCCGACGGCGAGATCGCCGCCCGCACCGCGCCGGTGATGGCCGGCCACCTGCTCGGCGAGGACTTCGAGTCGCTGGCCGGCGCGCTCCAGCCGATCTCCGGTGTCCTCGGCTGGACGCCGCAGGCGCCGCAGGGCTGGTCGGTGGTCAACGCGCCGGCGATGCCGCAGGGCACCACCCGGCTCCAGGGCTGGACCTTCCACACCAAGCGCGCCTGGTCCACCCCGGCCGGCCAGGACCGCGGCAACTTCACCCGCGGCCTCGGCATCCTGGCCGTCGCCGACCCGGACGACTGGGACGACACCGGCTCGCCGTCGCGCAAGGGCGTCTTCGACTCCACCCTGGTCTCGCCCGCCGTGCCCGTCCCGGCCGGCACCACGACCCTGCACCTGGCCTTCGACTCGCACTACCGCCAGGAGGCGCCGCAGAAGGCCGCGGTCAGCGCCGTGTTCGACGACGGCTCCGAGGTCCGGCTGGTCCACTACAGCTCGGACGCGACCGGCAACGACAACGCCGGCAAGGACGTCCAGAACACCTTCGTGACCCGGAAGTTCGCCGTCCCGGCGGGCGCCCGCACGGTCACCCTGAAGTTCCGGATGTACGACGCCGGCAACAACTGGTTCTGGGCCGTCGACCACGTCCGTCTCGACACCAAGCCCA
>NZ_JBHXKE010000153.1:0-620 GCF_042722765.1 Kitasatospora sp. NPDC058406 | reverse complement strand
CGGCCCCCCGCCCCCGGCCCCCCCGCCCCCACCCCCCCCCCGCCCCGGGGCGCGGGCGGGCCGTCCGCCGTCGCCGGGCGCTGTCAACAGGCGGAAACCCGTCCCGGGGCGCGGCGGACCGGACCGGAAAGTCACTGTCCGCAGCCGCCCCCTCACCGGTAGGAAAGGGGGGCCGGTGCGGACCGCCCGCACCCGCGAGAGGAGCCGCCTCGTGTCCCGTCTCCGCGCCGCCGCCCTGACCCTCGGCGCCGCCGCCGCCGCGCTCACCCTGACGGCGACCACCGCGCACGCCGCCCCCGGCGACACCCAGGACGTCTGCAACAGCCAGTTCACCCCGAGCGGCTGGGCCGACGTCCAGTGGTGGAACAGCTACGCCTGCGGCCCGGGCTTCAACCCGAACAGCCGAAGGATCATGCAGCTGACCGGCTACCCGATCGGCACCACCGTGAACGTCTGCTCCTCGGCGCTGCCGCCGTCCGGCTGGGTCGAGGTCAGCGCCTTCTACAGCAGCAGCTGCCGCTACTCGGTCACCCCGAGCTTCAACAACAACTCCTGGCAGCTCAAGCGCATCGCCTGACCACCGCCCGCGTGCGAGCGGCGACGGCCCACCGGTGCGGGAC
>NZ_JBHXKE010000152.1:0-22742 GCF_042722765.1 Kitasatospora sp. NPDC058406 | reverse complement strand
GCACGGTACTTCTCCTGACTGCGGGGGCGGGGGCGGGGGCGGGGGCGGGGGCGGCGGGATCATTGCCGGGGGCCGGGGGCCGGGGGCCGGGGGCCGGGGGCCGGGGGCCGGGGGCCGGGGGCCGGGGGCCGGGGGCCGGGGGCCGGGGGTAGGGGCCGGGGTAGGGGCGGGCGGGGCCTCAGTCGGCGCCGGGCCGGCCGATCCACGTGCGGGCGAGGGTCTGGACGGCGGCGCCGTCCCGGTCGGCGAGCTTCTGCGCCAGGTACGCGGCGGCCCAGTCGTTGGTGGGGACGCGGAAGGCGGGGCGCTCGGCGCGCAGGGTCCGCACGACCACCTCGGCGACCTCCCGGGCCGGTTGCCCGGCCGCCTCCCAGCCCTGGCCGCCCACCCAGGCGAGGTAGTCGGCGAAGGTGGGCGCGTACGGGCCGGAGGCGGCCTGGATGGTGGTGCGGTCGATGTCCGGGAAGATCCCGAACCGGGTGTCCGGCACGAAGCCGGGGACGACGACGGAGACCCTCACGCCGTGCGCCCCGGCGACCGGGGCCAGGCTCTCCATGAACCCCTCGACGGCGAACTTGGCCGCGCAGTAGGCCTCGTTGAACGGCTGACCGACCACCCCGTGCACGCTGCCGACGGTGACCAACCGGCCGCCGGACGCGCGCAGCAGCGGCATCGCGGCCCGGCTCACCTCGACGACGCCGAAGAAGTTCACCTCCAGGTTGGCCCGCAGCGCCGCCGTCGTCGACATCTCCAGCGTCGGGTCGGAGTTGGAGACCCCGGCGTTGTTGACCACCGCGTCCAGCCGCCCGTACGTCCCGGCCACGCCGTCGAGGCAGGCGGCGACGGAGGCGGCGTCGGTGACGTCGAGCCGGCGGACGTCCAGGGCGACGCCGGCCCGGCCGGCCGCCTCCGAGAGCTCCCCGGCACGGTCCGGGTCGCGCAGGGTCGCGACCGCGGTGTACCCCGCGCGGGCCGCGGCGACGGCGGTGGCCAGACCGATGCCGGACGAGGTGCCGGTGATCAGCACGACGGGCCCGGTCATGACGCCGTCTCCGTCAGCTCGGGTGCGGCGTCCCCGGTGCCGCCCGCGTCCCCGGTGCCGCCGGTGCCGGCCGCGCCCCCCGCATCCCCGGTCCGCTTCTTCTCCCGGGCGGCCGCGTCGAGCAACGGCTGGATGCCGAGCGCGGGAAGGAAGGAGCAGGCGGCCAGCAGGGTGCCGCCGGCCATCACCCAGCGTGCCGCGTCCCGGATCCCCAGCGGGTCGGTGAGCGCGGAGACGGCCAGGCCGCCGACCAGCGCGGCCAGCGGGATCACCCCCCAGGTGACGGTCCGGAACGCCGCGTGCATCACGCCCTGGTGCTCGGCGGACATCCGGGCCTGCCGGGTCGGGGCGCTGCACACGTTGATGCAGGACATGAAGAAGCCGTAGCAGCCCATCGTCACGGCGATCACCGGCCCCGGCGGCAGGGCCGGCGCGGCCAGCACGCCGAGCCCGACCAGGCAGTGCAGCAGCAGCGACCACGCCAGGGTCCGGCCCAGGCCGAGCCGCTCGCTGATCCGCGGCGCGACCACGGCGCCGGCCAGCGCGCCGACGGCGCCGACCGACATGGCCGCACCGAAGACACCGACCGAGATGCCCAGCCCCCGGTAGGCGAGGACCGGCAGCACGGTGACGAAGATCGGCCCGCCCGCGTTGAGCGTGACGGCAGCCAGCACCACCCGGCGCAGCACCGGATCCGCCCAGTTCAGCCGGAAGCCGGCCGTCAGCCGCTCCCAGACCGTGCCCTCGACGACCGTCCGGCCGCCCCAGGGCTTCATGGAGCGGAAGCAGGCCGCGGAGACCAGGTAGCTGGCCGCGTCCACCAGCAGGGCGGCCACGCCGAGCGCGCTGTACAGACCGGCCGCGATCGAGGGACCGGCCACCTCGGAGACCGAACTGCTGCCCTCCAGCCGGGAGTAGGCGCGGACCATCTGGTCCTTCTCCACCACGGCGGGGACGGCGATCAGGTAGCCGACGTTGAAGAAGATGGTCGCGCCGCTGATCGCCGCCACGCAGCCGAACAGCAGCGCCGTGGACAGGAAGTCCAGCCAGTACGCCAGCGGGATCACCAGGACCGCCACCAGCCGGACCAGGTCGCAGACGAGCATCGTCCGGCGTTTGTCCCACCGGTCGACCAGCACACCGGCCACCGGCCCGAGCAGCGGGATGCCCAGGTACTGCGCCATCGCCACCACGCCGACCTGGAGCGCGGAGGCGTGCAGCACGAAGATCATCAGGGTGGGGACGACGAAGACGGTGATCCGGTCACCGACCACGCTGACCGTCTGGCCCGCCCAGAAGAGGTTGAAGCCGCGGCCCAGGCCGCCCGGCCGCTGCGGGCTCACGAGCCCTCCCGGACGGCGAAGGTGGCCGTCTTGCCGGTGCGGTCGTTGCTGACCAGCTCGTCGACCGGCCGGACCCGGAAGTTCTCCGGGTCGTGCTGGAAGGCGGTGCTGAGCGTGAACGTCGCGGAGAGGAGCTCGGCGCGCAGCCCCTCGGCGTCCACCGCCGCACCCGGGTCGGTCAGCAGCAGGACGTCCACGCCGGTGGCGCGCCCGCCGTTCTCGGTGATCACGACCTGGGCCCGGGAGACGCCCGGTTCCCGCTCCACCCGGGCGACCAGCTCGTCCACGTGCAGGCCGAGGCCGCGTACCTGGACCACGCTGTCCCGCCGCCCCAGGACCCGCATCGCCCGGCCCGGCCGGCCGCACGGGCACGCGGTCAACTCGCCCGCGTCGCCGGTGCGGTAGCGCAGTACGGGGTTGAGCATCTCCGGGTCGAGCGTGGTGAAGTCGAGCAGCCCGTCCGGGCCGGCGTGCACCAGCTGCGCGGGCAGCGGGTGGAAGGTGTCGGCCGGGCAGTCCGGAGTGTTGGTGCCGACCACCCAGGTCTCGGTGGAGCCGAACATGCCCCAGCGGCGGGCGTCCGGTGCGACGGCCGCCATGTCCTCCTCCAGCTGCGGCTGCCAGGCCTCGCCGAGCCAGAGCACCTTGCGCAGGGTGGGCAGCTTGATCCCGGCCGCGCGGGCGTGGGCGAACCAGAGCCGCAGCACGCTCGGCGTGCCGCCGATCGCGGTCACCCGGCGGTCCGCGAGGAAGGCCAGCCAGTCCGGGTACTCCTCCCGGGTGACCGAGCCGAGCGCGATGATCCGGCAGCCGGACAGGTCGGCGAGTCCGGCGGCGAGGAAGTGCGCGCCCCACATCCGCCCGGCGCCCCAGGCGTTGACGAACACGTCCTCGCGGTCGAGCGGCTGCCAGTGCGCGTGGACGCCGGCCATGTAGAAGCCGGTGGGCGCGTAGCCGACCTTGGGGGCGCCGGTCGAGCCGCCGCTCTGGAACAGCCAGGTGGCGCCGGACTCGGAGCGCGGGTCCAGGTGGGCCAGGGCGGTGTTCAGATCGTCCTTGACCAGCGGGGGCAGCGCGGCCAGCTCGTCCAGGGTGCGGACGCTGCCCGGGCGGTCCGCGTAGCGCGGTGCCAGCGCGGGGACGGTCCGCAGCCGGTCGAGGGTCCGGCCGGCGACGGTCAGGTGCGGCTCGGCCGCCTCGGGCGGCAGGGAGAACGCGTCGGTCATCGGGGGTCCGTTCGGGGGGTCGTGGTCGTGGTCGGCGTCGGCGTCGGCGTAGGCGTCGTGATCGGGGCCGTGGCGGCCGTGGCGGCCGTGGTGGCCCTGCCGGTCGGGGCCGTGGCGTTGGCGAGCCACTTGGCGTGGGCGTCGCGGTAGGCGGTGAACCGGGCGCGCGTGACGTCCCGTTGCAGGGTGCGGCCCGGGTCGGACCAGTCCGGGGCGATCACCCCGTCCGGCTCCAGCTCGGAGAACCAGTACCGCTCGCCGTCGTACAGGAAGTCGACGCAGAAGAACGGGATCTGCAGTTTCTCGGCGAAGTACGCCGTGGCGGCAGCCAGTTCGTCCGGCACCGGTGGGAACTCCATCGCCCCGCCCCGGCTGGCGTTGGCCACCGGCGAGCCGGGCTCCGGGATCCGCTTCATCACCGCGTACGGCTCGCCGCCGACCACGTAGACCCGGTAGTCGACGGTGCCGTCGCCGAGGTACGGCTGGGCGACGAGGGTGGTGTCGCCGCCCTGGGCGAGGCTGGCCAGGCCCCGGATGTCCTCCGGACCGCGGGCCAGGTTGATCCCCCCGCCGCCGCACCAGCCGGCCGGCTTCACGATGGCCGGGTAGGTGAGGCCGCCCAGCGCCACCTCGTACAGGTGCTTGCTGATGTCCCGGCCGGTGCCGATCCGGACCGACGGGATCGCCGGCACGGGGGAGTCGGCGAAGTGCAGGACGGTGGCGACCTTGTCGTTGCCGATCAGCGAGACGTGCGGCGGGAACGGCAGGTAGAAGCCGGCCTGTTCGAGCACCGCGTAGAGCGCGTACTGGTTGAAGACGTCCATCGACTGGTAGGGCAGCGAGTAGAGCGCGGTGATGAACAGGGTGTCCTGCGGGGTCACCGGCTCCTCGTCCACGTAGACCAGCGGACGGGCGGGGTCGGAGGCGTCCACGGTCACCGCGTCGGGCGAGTGCCGGCACCAGGTGAGGCCGAGCTCCTCGGCGACCTCCGCGTAGAGGTCCCAGAAGAAGTGGTGCCAGGTCGCGGACATCCGGCTCGACTCGCGGTCGGGGAAGATCCAGCACATCCGGCGCAGCGGGCCGGAGCCGTCCGAGGAACCGGGGGCGTGCGCGGGGCCCGCCGGGTTCTCGGTGTCTGTGGGGTGTGCGGGGTCAGTGGGGTGTGCGGGGCCGGTGGGGTTCACCGTGCTCCTTCCGGGGTCGTCGGGTGCCCGGCGTGCCCGGCCCACCAGCGGCGGCCGGGCTCCGGGAGGGTGTCCACCGGGTCGTAGTACGGGTGGCGCCGGTCGAGCGGGTCGTCGCCGTCCGGGCCGCCGCCCTCGCGGACCTCCAGCTCGGTGCGGTAGTTCTTGGTCCAGTACGAGATGCCGCGCTCGCGGTCGTACCCCACCGCCTGGTGCACCCAGCGCTTGCCGAGGTCCGGCACGTCGCAGACCAGGCGGGGGGTGGCGTAGCCGGGGAGGTAGCCCATGATCGCCTCCTGGAGCCGCTGCGCCTCGTGCACCGAGGTCCGCCAGTGCTCGGCGTTCGGGATCATGTCGCAGAGGTAGAAGTAGTACGGCAGGATGTTCGCCTCGCCCTGGAGGGCGAAGCAGAGGTCCAGCAGGTCGCCGGGGGTGGCGTTGACGCCGCGCATCAGCACGCCCTGGTTGCGGACGTCGCGGACGCCCGCGTCCAGCAGCCCCCGGGCCGCCTCGGCCACCAGCGGGGTCACCGACCGGACGTGGTTGGCGTGGGTGTGGACGGCCAGGTTCACCGCGCGGCGCGCGGCGACGGCGGCCACCCGGGCCACGCCCTCCCGGATCTGCGGCTGGAGCCAGTGCTGGGGCAGTCCCACCACCGCCTTGCTGGCGAGCCGGATGTCGCGGACCGACTCCAGTTCCAGCAGCCGCAGCAGGAACGACTCCAGCTGCGGCCAGGGCACGTTGGCGAGGTCGCCGCCGGAGACCACCACGTCGCGCACGGCCGGGGTGCGCTTGAGGTAGTCGAGCATCTGCTCCTGCCGGTGGGCGGGCCGGAGCACCAGCCGCTTCTTGGCGACCTGGGCCGTGGAGGTGCCGACCAGGTCCATCCGGGTGCAGTGCCCGCAGTACTGCGGGCAGGTGGAGACCAGCTCGGCCAGCACCTTGGTGGGGTAGCGGTGGGTCAGGCCCTCGACCACCCACATCTCGGCCTCGTGCAGCGAGTCGCGCTCGGCCCGGGGATGGCTGGGCCACCGGGGGTGCCGGTCGGAGCGGACCGGCAGCATGTACCGGCGGACCGGGTCGGCGAGGAACGCCTCGGTGAACGCCTCCGGCACGGTCGGGGCGCGCGGAGCCACGGTGTTGAGCATCTGCGGCGGGAGCAGGATCGGCATCGTCGCGAACTCGGCCTGGTCGGCGAGGAGTTCCTCGTAGAACCGGCCGGTCAGCAGGTCGCCGACGACGGCCCGCAGCTGCCGGACGTTCTTCACGCAGTGCGCCCGCTGCCACTGGGCGTCCCGCCACTGGGCCTCGGTGACGTCGCGCCAGCCCGGCAGTCTCCGCCAGTCCGGTTCGACCAGCGGGGTCCGGACGTACTGGTACGGCTGCCCCGTCACGGGGTGTGCGGGGGGTACGGGGCGGTCCATCCGGCACTACCGGCCGGTGAAGAGCGTGGCGAGGCGGGTCCGCAGCTCGCGCTTGAGCACCTTGCCGGTCGGCCCGAGCGGGAACTCCTCGGCGGTGCGCGCGATCCGGACGGCGGCGAGGGCGGACAGTCCGGCCCCGGCCAGCGCCTTGTTGGCGGCCTCCTGGACCTCCTCGGCGCCCACCTGATCGGCTTCGTGCTGCAACTGAACCACTGCGACGGGGAGTTGCCCCTTCCCGGCGCCGCCGGGCACGCCGATCACCGAACAGTCCCGCACCAGCTCGGCGCAGTCGGCCAGCAGTACCTCCTCGATCGGCAGGCTGTAGACCGGCCCCGCCACGGTGTCGACGACGTCCACCGTGCGGTCGAGGTGGTAGAAGGAGCCGTCCGCGTCCCGCCGGGCGACGTCCCCGGTGAGCCAGTAGCCGTTCAGCTCGAAGCTGCCGGTCAGCCTGGCGTTGTTCCAGTAGCCGGGCGTCCGGGACGGCGTGACCACGCCGAGCAGCCCGACCGTGCCGTCCGGGACCTCGGTGCCGTCCTGGTCCAGCACGGCCGCCTTGAGCACCACTTCGAGCGGCTTGCCGACGCACCGGTCGTTGCGCGTGCTCTCCGGCGTCGTCACCTGGCCGAACAGCGCCATGCCCATCTCGGACGACCCCAGGCCGTCGACGAACTGCGAACCGGGCAGGGCGGGTTGCTCGGCCTTCTCGCTCGGCAGCAGCCAGGGCCGGATCAGCCCGGCGGGCCGTTCGCCCAGCCCGACCAGCCGGCGGATGTGCCCGTAGTGCGCGCTGTCGCCGGTGTTGAACCAGGAGTGGACCCGGGCTGCGCCCGCCACCGGCAGCTCCCCGGTGGCGAGTTCGACGAACGTGCGCGGGAAGGAGGCCACCATGGTCGGCAGGAACGCCTCCATCACCGGCTCCACCACCGCGCGCCGCCAGTCGGACATGACGACCGTCGGCAGACCGAGCAGGGTGGCGGTGAGGAAGTAGCTCAGCCCGCCGGCGTGGGTGTGCGGCATCAGCGACATCAGCCGGTCGTACGGCTCGGCGGGGAACCGGACCATCCGCGGCTGCTTGCCGTCCCAGAACTGGCGGTGCGCCAGCATGGTCGACTTGGGCGTGCCGGTGGTGCCGGAGGAGTGGATCAGCCCGACCACGTCGTCCGCCGCGTGCCGGTACGGGTACGCCTCGGGGAGTCCGCCGGACGCGGCGGCGTCGAAGGCCTGGATCTCGGCGGCGAGCGCGAGGAAGCGGGGCCGGCTCCGCGGGTCCTCGCGGTAGGCGGCGGCCAGCCGGGTGGTGTCGTCGGCGACCACGCCGACCACGCCGACGTGGTGGAGGTAGCGGACCATCACGTCGTGCCGCATGGCGTCGTTGACCAGGGCCGGGACGGCGCCCAGCGCGGTGAGCGCGAGGAAGTGCAGCAGCGGCTCCAGACCCTCGCCGACCACCACGGCGACCGGCTCGCCCGGGCGCACGCCGTTGGCGTGGTACCAGGCGGCGTACCGGTCGCGCAGGGCGGCGAGGTCCAGCAGACTGTGGCCGCGCAGCACCACGGCGCCGCGGTGGTCGGTGTGGTGGCTGAACGCGAACGGGACCGCGCGGTTGGGGTTCACCGCGATGGCGTGTTCGAGGAAGTTGCCGGCCCCGAGCTCCGGCTCGGTCATCAGACGCTCCCGGGCGGCGAGGGGCGCGACGGGGCTCGGGCCGGCGGGCTGGATGGAACTCTGGTCGCTCATGGCGTCTCCTGAGGGGGTGGCCCGCCGCGGTTCTTGTGGAACACACGGGGCGGGCCGACGGGGGGTGGGAGAACTGGTGCTCGGCGGACGGGTTCGTGCGGTGGTGCGGGTCCTGTGCGGCGGTGGTGCGTTCGTCCGGTCGTGCTCTCCGCGGCAGGTGGTCCCCTCCGCCGGTGGGGTGGCGCGGCGGTGGTGCGGGGCGCGGCGGTGGTGCGGGGCGGAGCGGGGATCGCGGTGGTACGGGGAAGCGCGGCGGTGCGGGGTGGTCCGGGGTGGTGGGGTGGGTGCGTGGCGGTGCGGGGTGGTCCGGGTGCGGCGGGCCGCGGCTCAGCGGTGGTCGCCGAGGATCTCCGCGACCACGCGGTGGCCGGAGCGGATCGCCCCCTCCATCAGCCCGAAGAACTCCGTACTGGTCTCGGTGCCGGCCCAGTGCACCCGGCCGTGCGGTGCGGTCAGTGCCGGGCCCTGCCCGAGCCAGTCGCCGGGACCGAACAGTGCGGCGTAACAGCCCCTGCTGTAGGGCTCGTTGACCCAGTCGGTGACATGGAACCCGATCGGCTCCGGGAGCATCGGGAAGAGCCGGGCGGCCTGCGCGACCGCGGTGGCCCGCTGCTGCTCCGGGCTGCGCGCGGCGAACCGGTGCGCCTCGGCGCCGGTCACGAAACCGGTCAGGACCCCGACCCCGTCGGCCGTCGGCGAGTCGTCGACGGTCGAGAGCAGCGGGCCCTCCGCGTTGACCGACCACCCGGAGAGTCCGTGGTCGCGCCAACCGGGCGACGGATAGACCAGGTTGACCTTCACCGCGCAGCCGCGCCCGGTACGCGCGCCGGCCCGGGGTCCGGGCGGGGCGGGCCGGTGGTCGAGGCCGTCGGCCAGCAGCGGGGGGAGCGCGACCACCGCCGCGTCCGCCCGGTGGACGCCCCGCCCGGTGCAGACGGTGACCCCGTCGGCGTCCTGGTGGACCGCCACGGCGGGTTCGCCGAGCCGCAGTCGCGCGCCCGGTCGCTCGGACAGCCGTTCGGCGAGCCGCTCGCACAGCAGATGGGCGCCGCCCGCGACGCGGTCCTGCTGGGCGCCGCCCTCGAAGGCGTTGAGATAGCGCAGACCGCCGCCCGACCGGAGGTAGAAGGCCATGTGCAGGACGGAGAGTTCGGCCGGGTCGGCGGCCATCATCTCGCCGAGGAAGAGCGGGAAGAAGAGCCGGGCGTCCGGGTGGGTCAGGTGCCGGTCGGCCCACTCGGCCGCGGTGAGGGTGTCCAGGCGCTCCGCGTCGGGGGTGAGCCACGGCGCGTCGGGCCGCACCGCTGCGGTGAGTTCGGCCAGCCGGTCGAAGAGGTCGCCGAGTGCCACGGCGTTGAGGGGTGGGAACCGCCCGTCGCGGGTGGCGTGTTCGGGTCCGCCGAGCGCGAAGCGGCTGGCGCCGAGCATCGTGGTCGGCGTGGTGTCGAGGCCCGACTCCTTGAGCAGGGCGAGGAGTTCGGTGTGCCGGTCGCCCAGGTAGGCGGCGCCGGCGTCGACCCAGGAACCCGGGGCCACCTCGTGGCCGTGGATCCGGCCGCCGACCCGCTCGCGTGCTTCGAGCACGGTGACCTCGACCCCGCGGGACGCGAGCCCGTTCGCGGCGGTCAGGCCGGCGAGGCCGGCGCCGACGACGACGGCGGAGCGGACGCCCGCCGGGCCGGAGCCCTGCGGGGCGTCGTGCTGTCTCCCGGAGTCCTGGGGGGCTTCGTCCTGCCCGGCGGCCGTGTCCCGGCCGCTCATCCGGCTGCCGCGATCAGCTCGGCGAGGCCCTCGGGGGTGGGTGCGAGCACGAAGTCCTCGAAGGACAGCTCGACGCCGTACGTCCGGGCGACCGCGCTCAGTACGCGGGTGGCGATGAGCGAGTCACCGCCGAGGAGGAAGAAGTCCGAGTCCGCGGCGACGTCGGTGGTCTCCAGGACGCGGCGGAAGATCGCCACCACGTCCTCGGCGTCGGCGGAGGTGGTGTCAACGCTCATCGAGGCTCTCCTTTTCATGGACCGGCAGGTGCCGCCTGTCGGCGCACCTGGTGGGGTGTCGGTGAGGGGCCCGGCGAGGGGCCTCGGGACGGGTCCTGCCCGGGGATCTGCCCGGGGCCCGCCCCGCGTGCGGGGTGTGTCCGTGTGCGGGGGTGCGCCTGGTGCCCGCGGTTCGGCGGGCCTGCGGTCCTGCGGGCCTGCCCGCAGGCACGTCGGCGCGTCGGCGCGTCGGCGCGCCTAGTGCGGGGAAGGCGTCGCGCGTGCCGCCCGGAGCGGCTGCGCCGGGTACACCGGATGCGGTGGATGCGCCGGGGCGGCCGAGTGGCGGCGGTGGGAGCCCGCCCGGTCGACCTTGCCGCTGGCGGTGAGCACCAGCTCCGGCACGACGGTGATCCGGCTGGGCACGAGGTGGCCTGGCACCCGACTGCTCAGGTAGGCCCGGACGTCGGCGTCCAGCGTCCCCGCCGCCGCTCCGGCGCGCGGCACCAGGTACGCGACCAGGGCGGACCGGCCGGCCACCGTCGCCCCGGCCACCGCCACCGCGCTCACCCCCGGGTGGCCGGCGATGTGCGCCTCGACCTCGGCCGGGTCGACCCGGATGCCGCGCACCTTGATCTCGCTGTCCAGCCGGCCCCGGTGGGTGAGCACGCCGTCCGGCGCGCGGCTCACCCGGTCGCCGGTGCGGAACCAGCGCTCGCCGTCGACGACGGTGAACCGGGCCGCGGTGGCCTCCGGCAGCCCGTGGTAGCCGGCCGCGACGGCCGGGCCGCCGATGACCAACTCACCCTCCGCGCTGATCTGTTCGACGACGTGCGGCAGTGCCCGCCCGATCGGCGCGGGCTCGCCGGCCGTCCAGTCCGGTCCGGACGAGGGTGCTCCTGGTCCGTGCAGGTCGACGGCGTGGGTGATCAGCGTGGTCTCGGTGCAGCCGTAGGTGTTGAGCAGGCGGATCCGCCCGGTGTCGAGGCGGCTCCAGTCGGCGAGCCTGGCCGGGTTGGCCGCCTCGCCGCCGATGACCAGCAGCCGGACCGAGTCGGGCAGGCCGGCCTGCTCCTCGGTGAGGTGGAGGACCAGTTCGTGCCAGAACGCGGTCGGCAGGTCGAGGACGGTGATCCGCTCGCGCCCGACCATCCGCAGGAACCGGGGGAACGATCCCGAGTGCGCCTCGTCGTCGAGGACGAGGGCGGCGCCGGTGGTGAGCGCCGGGAGGATCTCCTCGAAACAGGTGTCCCAGTTCAGCGACGCGAACTGCAGCACCCGGTCGTCGGCCGTGAGGCCGAACAGTCCGCGCAGCGCGTGCACGGTGGCGGAGATCGCCCGGCGGGGCGTCACGACGGGTTTCGGCTGCCCGGTCGAACCCGACGTGAAGAGGAGGTAGGCCGGCTGCTCGGGGTCGGCCGGTCGCCGCCGTTCGGGCTGCGACGGAGCCGGCGGACGCGGGGGACCCGCCGGCTCCGCGGGCTCCGACGGACCGCGCGGATCCGCCTGAGCCGCCTGAGCCGCCTGATCGGCCTGACCCGGCGCGGCTGCGTCGGGTGCGGCTAATCGCGGCAGGTCGACGATCTCCGGCCCGGACGACCCGGACGACCCGGATCGGGCGTCGGGGTCGGTGACCGGCGCTGCGAGCCCGGTGCGACACCCCACCGCCGACAGCATCGCCTGTTGGCGCTGCGGCGGAAAGGCCGGATCGACCGGGCAGTACACGCCGCCGGCCGCGAGCACACCGAGCAGTCCGACGACCGTCTCCGGCGCATGGACCGCCGGGACGGCGACCACACCGGGCCCGGCCCCCAGCCGGACGGCCAAACTGCTTGCCAACTCGTCGAGTTGGCGATAACTAAGGACGCGTCCGTGGTGGACGATCGCCGGCCGTTCGGGAAATCGCCCGACGGTTTCCGTGAACGCGTCAATCAGGTCGGAAGTGGCCCCGTTGATGTTGCGGTTATTTGTCATGCCCGCCCCAAAGAATGCCGTGCGAGCACTTGTCGGTGCTCGGCGGAGCGGGACTCTACCTTCGAACATGCGTGGCCACAATGCTTGTTGAGGATGTCGCTTCAAGGATGTGTGGTTGACATGTGAACGTGACGCGGTCCACCTGGGTGGGTTGCTGGGGCCCGAGTGGCTTCGAGTGGTAGTCGCCCGGATGCGGGGAGTGTTCGTCGTTTCGGCGATGGAACCCTCCGGTGCGTACACGATCCGAACCGCCCTCCGTTTCGCGAGGGTTGCCCGGCCCGGATTCCTGATGGATCGTCAAAAGCATGGTCCGTACAGGAACATGTCGGGCGTTTCGGCCGGTCGTGGCCGGGGGGACGGACCTCCGGCCCCGCCGCGGCCGAAGGTCCGGGGAAAATCCGGCACGGGTGCTGGATTTCACGGAAGAACGCCGACGGACCGTCGGGCGGGCGGCTGTCGGCGGCGAGCGGTGTCCCAGACCTCGCTCGACCCGAAGTGGACGTCGTACCGGTCCTGCAAGGGCGTCAGCCGGTCGAACGGCTGCCGCCCCCAGGCCGCTTCCGCGAGTTCCCGGAAGTACCCGAAGCGCTCGACCCCCGGCGACGCGACGACCAGGAGGTCGGTCGGGCTGCCGGCCGCCGCCCCGAAGGCGTGCGGCAGCAGCGGCGGTACCGACACCACCCCGCCCGCGGCCACGGTCACCAGGGAGTCGCCGAGCAGGAACTCCGCCACGCCGTCGAGGACGTAGAACAGCTCCCAGGACACCGCGTGGTGGTGCGGCCGGGCGCCGTCGGCCCCGGCGCCTAGCGTCAGCCGGTTGGCGCCGTACGAACCGCCGGTCGCGTCCGCGTCGACCAGCAGGCCGAACGCGCCGCCCGCCGGCAGCGCGAGGCGCTCCGCCTCCTGCGACCGGACGACCAGGGCGCGTGGTTGATCCGCGGTCATGGCTCTCCCCTCTCCCCTCGGGATCACGTGTACGGCACCATTCGACCCGGGGAGCGATCACCGGACCAGAAGCAGTCGGAGCGGGCGGTGATCACCGATCGAGATGAGTGGGGGTCCGCGCATGGAGCTCAGGCAACTGCAGTACTTCGTCGCCGTGGCCGAGGAGGGCGGGTTCGGCCGGGCCGCCGAACGGCTGACCATCGTGCAGTCCGCCGTGAGCCAGCAGGTCCGCCGCCTGGAGCGCGAACTCGGCGTGGTGCTCCTCGACCGGTCCACCCGGGGGACCCGCCTGTCCGCCGCCGGTGAGCGCCTCCTCCCGCAGGCCCGCGCCGCACTCGCCGCCGCCGAGCAGGTCCGGCGCACGGCGGCCGGCATCCGCGCGGGAACCGACGGCGTCCTCCGCCTCGGCGCCGTCCAGACCCCGGGGACCCGCCTGGACGACGCCCTGGCGCGGCTCGCCGACCGCGCACCCGGCCTCCGGGTGCGACTGCGGCAGGGCCCGCCCGCCGAGCGGCTGGAGGCCCTGCGGACGGGCGGGCTGGACGCCGCCCTGTTCCGCGCGGTCACCGCGCACCCGGACCTCGACCTGGTCCCCGTCTGGCACGACCCCCTCCACGTCGCGCTCCCGGCGGACCACCCCCTGGCGGCCGAGGACGAGCTCCGCCTCGACCGGCTCGCCCACCTGCCCCTGCGGCTCGCCTCCCGCGACCGCAACCCCGCCTTCCACGCCCTCGTCACCGACGCCTGCCGCGGAGCCGGCATCGACCCGCCGCCCGGCGAACCCTTCACCACCCTCCGCGAGACCCTCGCCGAGATCGGCTCCGCCACCACCCCCTCCTGGACCGTCTTCTACGAGGTCAACGGCCTCCCCGACCTCCCCCGGGTGGCCGTCCGCCGGCTGGCCGGGCCGACCGTCACCACCTCCCTCGCCCGCCCGGCCGGTCCCCCCGCGCCGGCCCTCCGCCATCTCCTCCACGCCCTCGGCGCGCCCCGCGCAGCCCACGCGCCCCACCCGTGATCCCCGCGGGCACCGCCGGGGCGTTCCCGGGCCGCGGCGGCCGGCGGTCCCGCGTTCCGTCGGCGGACGCCCGCCCGCACCGTCGGCCCGGACGTGACCCGGATCACGTCCGGGAGAAAACCCGCAGGCCCGACGGGGCGTCTAGTAGGTGTGAAACGGGTTGGGGCGGCAGCGCCGCAGGAACTGGACGAGGAACACCTCCTACGACGGGTGGCCCGGGGCGACCGGGCCGCCTTCGAGGAGTTGTACCGGCGCACGTCGCCGTGGCTGGCCGTGCGGTTGAACCGCCGCTGCACGGATCAGCAGATCGTCGCCGAGGTCATGCAGGAGACGTACCTGGCGGTGTGGCGCGCGGCGGGCTCCTTCGCCGGGAGCCGGACCGGAGGGACGGCCGTCGGCTGGCTGTGGACGATCGCGGCCCGCCGCCTCGTCGACGCGTTCCGGCGCAGGGCCCACCACGCGGAGCCCCCGCCCGCCGCGGCCCCGCACCCCGTGGCGCCCGCGGCCGAGGAGGAGGCCCTGGTGGCCACCGTCGGCGGCGACGTCGGGGACGCGCTGCGGCGCCTCGCACCGGAACTCCGGGAGGTACTCCAGGCCATGGTGCTCGACGGGCTGTCCGTCCGGGAGACCGCCGTCGTCCTCGGACTGCCCGAGGGAACGGTCAAGACCCGCGCCCGCCGGGCCCGGATCGCGATGCGGGAGGCACTGGGATGAACGTGGAACACGCGTCGGCACGACTGATCGACGGATACGCGCGCGGCGACACGGACCTCGTCGCGGACGAGGTGTGGGCCCTGGAGGCCCACCTGGAGGGGTGCCGCCCCTGCCGCGACCGGCTGTCGGCCGCCGTCCCGGCCGCCGCGCCCGCCCTGGCGGCGCTGACCGACACCGTCTGGTCCGATCTCGAACACCAGCTGGCGACGACCGCCCCGTCGGCCCCGCGCCGGCGCCGGGCGCGGCTGTCGGCCTGGACGACGCCCGCCATGACGCCGTGGCTGGCCATGGTCGTGGCCGTGACGCTGCTCGCCCTGCTGCTGGACCTGGCGGGCCCCGGCTCAGGACAGGTGTCCCTGATGCTGCTGCTCGCCCCCGTCCTGCCCGTGTGCGGCGTCGCGGCCTCGTGGTCGCGCGGCCTCGACCCGGCGTACGAGCTGACGGCCTCCACCCCGAGGGCGGGGCTGCAACTGGTGCTGCGGCGCACCGCCTCCGTGCTCGTCGTGGTGATCCCCGCGCTGCTGGCGGGCGGATGGGTGACGGGGGTGACGGCCGCCCAGTGGCTGCTGCCCTGCCTGGCCTTCACCTCGATGACCCTGGCGCTCGGCGGGATGATCGGGGTGACCCGCGCCGCCGTCGTCCTGGTGGCCGCCTGGGCCGCGGTCGTGGTGGCACCGACCCTGGCCACCAGCCGGACGGCCTTCGCCCTGCGGACGGACGGCCTGCCCGTGTGGGGGCTGATCCTCCTGCTGGGCGTCGGCGTCGTCCTCGCCCGCAGGGGCGCCTACACCGTGCTGGGCGCCCACCGGTGAACGTTCGCGAGACGCCCCGCCCCCGAGCCACCCCCCACCCCCGAGAGACGAGGAAACGCACGATGCCCGCAGTGAGCAGGGCCGACATCGCCCCCACGGCCTACGCCTGGGAGATCCGGGCGACCGGACTGAAGGTCAGGGTCGGCAGGAAGCGGATGGCCGTCGACGGGCTCGACCTGTCGCTGGGCACCGGCGTCCACGGACTCCTCGGTCCCAACGGGGCCGGCAAGACCACGCTCATCCGGGCCCTGGCCACCGTGCTGCGCCCCACCGGGGGCGCACTGGAGCTGCTCGGGGAGCCCGCGGGCGGACCGGGCGAGCACCGCGCGCTGCGCCGCCGGATCGGCTACCTTCCGCAGGAGTTCGGCTACTACAAGCGCTTCACCGTGCGCGAGTTCGTCGAGTACATGGCCTGGTTGAAGGAGGTGCCGACGGCGGACATCCCCGCGGCGGTGCAGCGGGCCGTGGAACGGGTCGGCCTGGCCGACCGCGCGGACGAGCGGATGAAGGCCCTGTCGGGCGGGATGGTACGGCGGGCCGGCATCGCCCAGGCGATCGTCAACGACCCCTCGATCCTGCTGCTCGACGAGCCGACGGTCGGTCTGGACCCGGCGCAGCGGCTCCGCTTCCGCGGGCTGCTCCAGGAGCTGGGGACGGATACCTGCGTGGTCGTCTCGACCCACCTGGTGGAGGACGTGGCCGCGGCCTGCACCGACGTGGTGCTCTTCGCCGAGGGGCGGCTGGTCTTCCAGGGCACCCCGGACGAGCTGGCCGCGGCCGGCGGCCCGGAACACGTGGGAGACAGCCCGCTGGAGCGCGGCTACTCGGCCCTGCTCGTCGACCCCGCACGCACGAGGGGCGCCTGGTGAACCTCCGTATCCTCCGCATCGAGCTGCGGCGTTCCGTCGCCCCGTGGGCCGGCGCCGTCGTGGTGGCGTTCGCCCTCGCGTTCCTGCACCTCGTGCCCGGAGCGTGGTCGAGGGGCACCACGCTGTGGACGGCCCAGTGGACCTCGATGGCCCTGTGGACCCGGTTCCTGCTGCTGTTCCTGTGGCCGCTCGCGGTGGGTCTCGGGGCGCTCCAGGGGCTGCGCGACCACCGCTCGAAGACGGCCGAACTGCTGGCCAGCACCCCGAGACCCGCACGGCACCGCGCGGCCGCCCTGGCGGGCACGACGGCGTTCGCGCTGGTCTCGGCCTTCGGGCTCGTCCTCCTCGTGGGTGCGGTGCGGGTGCTCGCCGGAGACGCCGCGTACACCCACCTCGGCTGGCTGCCGGTCTCGCTGGTGGGGGCGCTCGCGCTGGTCGCGGGGGCGGTCCTGGGCATGGGGGTCGGACGGGCGCTGCCCTCCGTCCTCACGCCGCCCGCACTGGCCGTGGGCGCCTTCGTGGCCGTCAGCCTCCTGCGGCAGACCACGGACGCCGCGGTGCCGTCGTCCGCCGCGCCGAACCGCCTCGCGCTGCTGTCGCCGGCGGTGTCCGAGGTGCGCCAGACGGTCTTCACGCTGTCCGCGTCCGTGCACCTCGGACAGACGCTCTGGCTGCTCGGCCTGGCCGCGACGGGCTTCGCGCTGCTGGCCGCCGCCGGCCCGCGCGCCCGGCTGCTCGCCTTCACCCCGCTGCTGGCGGGCGGCGCCGTCGCCCTGCTCCTGCTGCCGGCCGACCCCCGCGCCACGTACGTCGTCGACCGGGCCGCGGTGACGCAGGTCTGCGACGGCCCGGTGTGCGTGACGGCGGCCCGGCAGGCACGGCTCGCGGGTATGGCCGGTCCCGGCCGGGAGGCGCTGCGCCTGCTGCGCGGGGCCCTGGGCGACGCGGCCCCCGTGACCGTCCGTGAGACCACCGTCCCGAGGGAGCTCCTCGGCGAGGCGGAACGGTCGCGCGACGCCCTGCTCGTCGACTTCGGCGACGAGGTGTTCGGGGGCGCGTCGGGCGAGCGGCTCACCCGGGCCCTGACGGGCCAGGGCCTGGTGCCGCTGTGCCACGCCCGGAGCTCCGCCGAGAGCGGCACGCTGGAGGAGGCCGTCGCCCAGAGCGTCGCGGCGGCCTGGGTCCTCGGAGGGGAGCTCCGGCCCCTCGACGGGACCATGTACACCCTGAAGGACTGGAACGCCATGGCCCGCCCGGTGTGGGAGGAGCTTACCGCGCTGCCCGGGCCGGAGCAGCGGCAGCGGATCGGCGCCCTGCACGCCGCCGCGGTCTCCTGCACGGACTTCCCGTTCGCCGCACTGACCGCCGGCAGGGTCCAGTGAGGTGGCTGACGCTGTACGCGCGTTCGCGGCGGGTACCGGCCGCCCTCGCCGTGGTGGCGGTCGGCGCGGTGGCGGTGTGGACGCTCGCCCGGCTGGGCGGCGGGCTGCCCGGGGACCCCCTGCCGTCCACGCTCGTCCTCGCCGCCGGGGCGACGGCGTTCTCGGCCGGCCTCGCCGGACAGGACCACGCGTTGGACCGGACGGCCGCGATCCGCTGGTGGCCGCGCCGGGCGGCGCACGTCCTGCTCTGCGGGGTCGTCGTCGGCGCGGTGGTGCTGGCGGTGCAGGTGGTGAGCGGGCAGCCGGCCGCCCCGGCCCTCGTCGTGCGCGACATCGCGGGGCTGATGGGGCTCGTGGCGGTCGGGGCGGCCTGCTGGGGCGCGCAGTTCGCGTGGGTCCTGCCGTTCGTGTGGCTGTCGTTCGCGTTCGTCCTCCCGCCCGCGACGGACCCGGCGACGCAGGTCCTGACCTGGATGCTGCTCCCGCCCGGCACGGCCGCCGGTACCTGGACGGCCCTCACCCTGGCCGCCGTCGGCACCACCGCCTACGCCACCACCGGCCCCCGCCGCTGACCACCCCCCGGACCCCACCCGGCCACCGCACCGCCCCCGCCCCCGTCATCGAGCGGGGGCGGGGGCGGGGGCCGTCCGGGGTGGGTCAGTGGAGCCAGGGGCGGGTGCGGACGGCGGGGAGGGCGGTCCAGCGGTGGCCGAGGCCCCAGGTGGTGCCGGTGCCGGTGACGGCGAGGACGGCGAGGAGCAGGGCGTAGACGAGGTGGTAGTCGATCAGCGGGTTGCTGGAGCCGCTGGCGGTGCCGTCGGCGAGGTGGCGGGCGGGCGGCCACTCGGCGGCCCACATCAGGGCGAGGAGGGCGGTGCCGCCCACGGCGGCGATCCGGAGCCCGATCCCGCCGAGGAGGGCGAGGCCGAGGCCGAGCAGGCTCGCCATGAACAGCCAGTCGACCCAGGTCTGACCGGCCATGGCGTGGAAGGTCCCGCGCAGCGGGCCGGCGGCGACGTGGCCGAGGAAACCCTCGGTCGGGGAGGCGCCGTCGAGCCAGGCACGCCCCGCGGCGGTGGCGTAGCCGAGGCCGAAGGTCTTGTCGAGGAAGGCCCAGAGGAAGACGGCGCCGAGGGCGATGCGGGCGGTGGCGAGGGTGGCGGCGGTCGCGAACGGGGCCCGGGTGGTGGCACCGTCCTCCGGGCGGCCGGTGCGGCGGGGCGTCAGGGGTGTGGGGGCAGGGGTGTGCTGGGTGGCCATGACGGCTCTCCTCGGTGGGGTGGCGCGCCGAGCGGCTGCGCCGAAGTGCCCTGGTGGGGTGACGTGGTGGGGCGGTGGTCCGTGCGTGCCGCCGCCGGGTGCGGGGCGGGCGGCGGGTGCCAAGGGGCGCGGTGCGGTGGCGCTGCGGTGCGTCGGTGCAGGGTGGCGCACGCTGCGGCCGGGTCACGGCCGGTGGGCCGGGCGGTGCTGTGGAGCTCCGGCCCGGGCGTCTGCCGACAGCTTGCACCGGGGGTGCCGGGCGGGTCTGCGGGCCGTTGGTCCCTGATGTCGGGACAAGGGTCCCGAGGGCGACCGGCGCCACAGCGTGGGCGGGTCAGCGAGGTGGAGGGTCGGGCCCGACCGGGAGCGGTGCCGGGCCGCCGTGCAGGATCGCCCAACGCCCCTCCGGGCAGGTGGCGTTGGCCGTAGGCGCCGAGGCGGGCGCCGTCGCCGGGGGCGCGGGCAGCCGGATCCGACCGGTGCGGCGGTGGCGGGCCTGCTGACGGCTGAAGGTTGTCCCGTCACTGGTCTTCGACAGCACGAGAGTGGCCGGCCGGGTTCCCTCTGGAGGGACGGTGACCTCGGTTCACCCCTGCGACCGCACGAGCGCGACAGCGGGCAGCAGCCCTTCTCCTGACCACCTGCGGACCCCCTGACCTGCGGAGATGAGCAGAACCCCTGTTACTGTGCGCCAATGTCAACGATCAAACAGTTCCAAGTGGCCTTCGACTGCGCGGAGCCTGTGCGCCTCGCCGCCTTCTGGTGCGAGGTGCTGGGGTACGTCCTGCCGGCGGTCCCGGAGGGCTTCGCCACGTGGGAGGAGTGC
The DNA here is from genome assembly GCF_042722765.1 of Kitasatospora sp. NPDC058406. Lineage (NCBI taxonomy): Bacteria > Bacillati > Actinomycetota > Actinomycetes > Kitasatosporales > Streptomycetaceae > Kitasatospora > Kitasatospora sp. NPDC058406. The sequence continues at coordinate 3,007 of NZ_JBHXKE010000152.1, read as the reverse complement.
TACCGCTCGCTGCCGCCCGAGGACGCGATCTACTTCGCGTGCACTGATCCCGCGGGTGTGGCTCCGCGCCTGCTCTTCCAGCGAGTTCCCGAAGGCAAGGTCGTCAAGAACCGGGTGCATCTCGATGTGCGGGCCGGCGTCGGGCTCGTGGGTGACGAGCGCCTGGCCGCGCTCGAGGCCGAGTGCGCACGGCTGATGGTGCTCGGCTGATGGTGCTCGGCGCGAAGCACGTGCTGACGCAGCGCGCCGATGGCGTCAACGAGTCGTGCCTCACGATGCAGGACATCGAGGGCAACGAGTTCTGCCTCGCCTGATTTCTCCTCCGAGACTGCGAGGTGGGGAGCCCTCTCCCGGGAACTCAGGCCCCGCATGCGGCGGGAGTCATCCCGTGAGAGCGAGGTTGTGCGGGCGGGCAACGCCGTGCATCGCGTGGCGCACACCGTCGCCTCTCGGGCGGCGGTCGCGCAGGATCTTCCAGGTCTTCATCCGGGCGAAGGCGTGCTCGACGCGGGTGCGAACCCGTTGGTGGTCGTGGTCGTGTTCGGCCTGCGAGTCCGTCGGTTCGCCTCCTCTGGGACGGCGGTGCGGGATGACGAGGCCGGTTCCGGGGCAGCCGCCGTCGGCGGTCGTGGTTGTTCGGCCGACGGCGGCTCCGGCCCCGGATTCCTCCCCTGCCCTGCAGTCGTTGCGGTTGCCGGGCAGGGGTCGGCCCACCGCCACGACCAGGCGGGTGGTCCGGGGCGGTCCGGGGAGTGGGTGCGCCGCCGAACGCCGCCGAACGCCGCCGCCCGCAGGAGCCGGTGAAGGGCCTCGGCGGCGGACGGAGCGTCCCGGGCCCCCGGCCGCCGCCGAACCGCGACGAGGCGACTGTCCGTCAATTCCAGCTCGAGTGGAGCGGCTTGCCCTCGGCGTAGCCGGCGGCGCTCTGGATGCCGACGACGGCCTTCTCGTGGAACTCCTCCAGGGAGGCCGCGCCCGCGTAGGTGCAGGAGCTGCGCACGCCGGCCACGATCGAGTCGATGAGGTCCTCGACGCCCGGTCGGGCCGGGTCCAGGAACATCCGGGAGTGCGAGATGCCCTCCTCGAACAGGGCCTTGCGCGCCCGGTCGTAGGAGGAGTCCAGCGACGTGCGGTCCCGGACGGCGCGGGCGGAGGCCATGCCGAACGACTCCTTGTACCGGCGGCCGTCGGCGGTGACCTGGAGGTCGCCCGGCGACTCGTGGGTGCCGGCGAACCAGGAGCCGATCATCACGTTGGAGGCGCCGGCGGCCAGCGCCATCGCGACGTCGCGCGGGTGGCGGACGCCGCCGTCGGCCCAGACGTGCTTGCCGAGCCGGCGCGCCTCGGCGGCGCACTCCAGGACGGCGGAGAACTGCGGACGGCCCACGCCGGTCATCATCCGGGTGGTGCACATCGCGCCCGGTCCGACCCCGACCTTCAGGATGTCGGCGCCCGCCTCGACGAGGTCCCGCACGCCCTCGGCGGTGACCACGTTCCCGGCGATCAGGGGCACGCCCGGGTCGAGCGCACGGACCAGGCCGAGCGCCTTGAGCATGGCCTCCTGGTGCCCGTGCGCGGTGTCGACGACCAGGGCGTCGACACCGGCCTCCAGCAGGCGGGCGGCCCGGCCGGGCACGTCGCCGTTGATGCCGACCGCGGCCGCCACCCGCAACCGGCCGGCGGCGTCGACGGCGGGTGCGTAGAGGGTGGCGCGCAGCGCTCCGGTGCGGGTCAGGATGCCGACCAGCCGGCCGGCGCGGTCGACCGCCGGGGCGTAGCGGTGGTTGGCCGCGTCCAGCTCGGCGAAGGCGCCGCGCGGGTCGGCGGCGGCGGTGTCGGCGTCGAGGAGCAGCAGGTCGCGGGACATGACGCGGTCCAGCGGGGTGAAGCGGTCGACGCCGGTGAGGTCGCGGTCGGTGACGACGCCGACGGGCCGGTGGGCGTCGTCGACCACCACGCCCGCGTCATGGGCCCGCTTGGGGAGCAGGGCGAGCGCTTCGCCGACCGTCTGCGCGGGGCCGAGGACGATCGGGGTGTCCAGGACGAGGTGACGGCTCTTCACGAAGGCGACGGTGTCGGCGACCAGGGCCGGCGGGACGTCCTGCGGCAGTACGGCGAGCGCGCCCCGGCGGGCGACCGTCTCGGCCATCCGCCGGCCGGCGACGGCGGTCATGTTGGCGACGACCAGCGGGACGGTGGTGCCGGTGCCGTCGTTCGAGGAGAGGTCGACCTCCTGCCGGGAGCCCACGGCGGAGCGGCCGGGGACCATGAAGACGTCGTCGTAGGTGAGGTCGTGACCGGTCGGAGGGGTGGCCGACGGGCGGCCGGTGCCCGGTTCCAGGAAGCGCATGGGTCGTCCGCCAGGGTGGGGAGGGGGGCGGGTGCGGGGTGCACCCGCCCCGGGTCGGAGGCGCGGTTCACGGTTCACGGTTCGTGGTTCAGGTGCGTGGTTCGTGGGTCGGAGGCGTGGTTCGTGGAGGGCGGGTTGCCGCCCGCTCTCTGCCGGCCGCTGACCGCCCGCGGGTCAGCGGCCGGCCGCGGCGCGCAGGGCCTGGGCGCGGTCGGTGCGCTCCCAGGTGAAGTCCGGCAGCTCCCGCCCGAAGTGCCCGTACGCGGCGGTGGCGGCGTAGATCGGCCGCAGCAGGTCGAGGTCACGGATGAGGGCGGCCGGTCGCAGGTCGAAGACCGCGGCGACGGCCGCGCCGATCCGCTCCGGGGCGACGGTCTCGGTGCCGAAGGTCTCGACGAAGAGGCCGACCGGCTGGGCCTTCCCGATCGCGTAGGCGACCTGGAGTTCGCAGCGGGTGGCCAGCCCGGCGGCGACCACGTTCTTGGCGGCCCAGCGCATCGCGTACGCGGCGGAGCGGTCGACCTTGGACGGGTCCTTGCCGGAGAAGGCGCCGCCGCCGTGACGGGCCATGCCGCCGTAGGTGTCGATGATGATCTTGCGGCCGGTCAGGCCGGCGTCGCCCATCGGGCCGCCGATCTCGAACCGGCCGGTCGGGTT
>NZ_JBHXKE010000151.1:0-22966 GCF_042722765.1 Kitasatospora sp. NPDC058406 | reverse complement strand
GCACAAGGCTGTCGGGCCCCTCGCACGTCCGGGGAGGAAGGGGTAACGGCGTGGTCAGTCGCGGCCGGCGGCGGCGGCGACGGCCTCCGCGACGGTCGCGTCGCCGGCGGTCAGTTCGAGGGTCTGCCCGGCGGTCGCCGGTTCGTGCAGCAGGGCGGCGAGGACGGCGGCGACGTCCTGCCGGTCGATCGCGCCGCGGCCGGTCGAGGGGGCGAGCCGGACCAGGCCGGTGCCCGGGCCGTCGGTGAGCCGCCCGGGGCGCAGCACCGTCCAGTCCAGCGCGGTGCGCGCCCGGACGGCGTCGTCGGCGGCGCCCTTGGCCCGCAGGTAGGTCTCGAAGACCTCGTCGTCGGGGTACGCCGCCCCGGCGTCGGCGCCCATCGAGGAGACGATCAGGTAGCGGCGGACGCCCGCGAGTTCGGCGGCGTCGGCGAGCAGGACGGCGGCGTCCCGGTCGACGGTGAGTTTGCGGTCGGCTCCGCTGCCCGGTCCGGCGCCGGCCGCGAAGACCACCGCGTCGGCGCCGGTGAGCAGGTCGGCGAGGGCGGCGGGGGTGGCGGTCTCCAGGTCGAGCAGTAGGGGTTCGGCCCCGGCGGCGGCCAGGTCCTCGGCCTGTTCGGGGCGGCGGATGATGCCGGCGGGCCGGTCGCCGTGGTCGGCGAGCAGCCGTTCGAGCCGGAGCGCGATCTGTCCGTGGCCTCCGGCGATGACGGTACGCATGGTTCCGACGGTAGCCCGGGAGTCCGTCCGGTGCCCGGGGAGCCGCCGGGGGATCCCCGGGCGGCCGGGAGCTCCGGAGCCGCGCGGGGACGGCCCGGCGTCCGGGGGAGACGGCCGGGCAGGACACAATGGGCGCATGACTTCGCTCGCCCACCCGCAGCTGCGGTTCACCCCCGAGGTGAACGACCCCTCCGGCCCCCGGGAGCTGGTGATCCTCGGGTCCACCGGTTCGATCGGTACCCAGGCCATCGACGTGGTGCGCCGTAACCCGGACCGGTTCCGGGTGGTCGCCCTGTCGGCGGCCGGCGGCCGGGTGGAACTGCTCGCCGAGCAGGCCCTGGAGCTGGGCGTGCACACCGTGGCGGTGGCCGATCCGGCGGCCGAGCCGGCGCTGCGCGAGGCCCTGGCGGCGAAGGCGGCGGGCCGTCCGCTGCCGGCCGTGCTGGCCGGTCCGGACGCGGCGACCGAGCTGGCGGGCGTGGAGTGCCACTCGGTGCTGAACGGCATCACCGGTTCGATCGGCCTGCGTCCGACGCTGGCGGCGCTGCGGGCCGGCCGGGTGCTGGTGCTGGCCAACAAGGAGTCGCTGATCGTCGGCGGTCCACTGGTGAAGGCGGTGGCCCGGCCGGGTCAGATCGTCCCGGTGGACTCCGAGCACGCCGCGCTGTTCCAGGCGCTGGCCGGCGGCACCCGGGCGGAGGTCCGCAAGCTGGTGGTGACGGCGAGCGGCGGTCCGTTCCGCAGCCGCAGCCGTGCGGAGCTGGCGGGTGTCACCCCGTCGGAGGCGCTGGCGCACCCGACCTGGGCGATGGGCCCGGTCGTCACGATCAACTCGGCCACCCTGGTGAACAAGGGCCTGGAGGTGATCGAGGCGCACCTGCTGTACGACGTGCCGTTCGACCGGATCGAGGTCGTGGTCCACCCGCAGTCGGTCGTCCACTCGATGGTGGAGTTCACGGACGGTTCCACGCTGGCCCAGGCGAGCCCGCCGGACATGCGGATGCCGATCGCGCTGGGCCTGGGCTGGCCGGACCGGGTGCCGGACGCGGCGTCGGCCTGTGACTGGACCAAGGCGGCGACCTGGGAGTTCTTCCCGCTGGACGACGAGGCCTTCCCGGCGGTGGAGCTGGCCCGCGAGGTGGGGACGCTGGGCGGGACGGTCCCGGCGGTCTTCAACGCGGCGAACGAGGAGTGTGTGGAGGCCTTCCTGGGCGGCCGTCTCGCCTTCACCGGAATCGTGGACACTGTTGCGAAGGTCGTGGCGGAGCACGGACAGTACGACGGTGGACGGCCGGCGACGGGAACTTCGCTGACGGTCGAGGACGTCCTGCACGCGGAGGACTGGGCGCGCGCCCGGGCCCGCGAGCTGGCGGCCGGCTGACGCCGGTCCCCGGACCCGACCCGGGTGACGGGGCCGACCGGGACGACCGGTACGACCGGTACGACGACAGGATGAGCGGAGTGGCATGACGGAGGAGCAGCAGTGGCAACGGTGATGACGGTGGTCGGCATCCTGGTCTTCGCACTGGGGCTGCTGTTCTCGATCGCCTGGCACGAGCTCGGCCACCTCTCCACGGCCAAGCTGTTCGGCATCCGCGTGCCGCAGTACATGGTTGGCTTCGGCCCGACGATCTGGTCGCGGCGCAGGGGCGAGACCGAGTACGGCCTCAAGGCGGTTCCGCTGGGCGGGTACATCCGGATGATCGGGATGTTCCCGCCCGGTGCGGACGGGCGGATCACCCAGCGCAGTACCTCGCCCTGGCGGACGATGATCGAGGACGCCCGGGAGGCCTCGTACGAGGAGGTCAAGGAGGGCGACGAGACGCGGCTCTTCTACACGCGCAAGCCGTGGAAGCGCGTGATCGTGATGTTCGCCGGCCCGTTCATGAACCTGATCCTGGCCTTCGGGCTCTTCCTGACGGTGATGATGGGCTTCGGCGTCCCGATGTCCGTGCCGACCATCGGCACCGTCTCGGAGTGCGTGGTGAAGGCGGGGCAGCCCACCGACACCTGCCCGGCGGACGCGCTGCCGGCGCCGGCGTTCCAGGCGGGGCTGAAGCCGGGGGACAAGGTGATCTCCTTCGACGGCAACCGGATCACCGACTACGAACAGCTCCAGGCCGACATCCGGAAGTCGGCGGACAAGCGGGTGGAGCTGGTGGTGGAGCGGGACGGCAAGGAGCTGACCCTGAACCCCACCATCGCCGTCAACGACGTGCAGAAGTACGACGCCGAGGGCCTGCCGGTCAAGGGCGAGACGGTGCGGGCCGGTTTCCTCGGCTTCACGCCGGCCTCCGGCATCGTCCGGTTGGGCTTCGGGCAGTCCCTCGACCGGATGTACGACATGGCGGAGAACGGGGTGGAGTCGCTGGCGGCGCTGCCCGGCAAGGTCCCCGGTCTCTGGCACTCGGTGGTGGACGGGACGCCGCGCGAGGTCGATTCGCCGATCGGCATGGTCGGGGCGGCGCGGGTGAGTGGTGAGGTGTTCGCGCTCGACATCCCGGGCACCCAGCGGGTCGCCTACTTCGTGAACCTGCTCGCCGGGATCAACCTGTCGCTCTTCCTCTTCAACATGCTGCCGCTGCTGCCGCTGGACGGCGGTCACATCGCGGGCGCGGTCTGGGAGTCGATCCGCCGCCGGTTCGCACAGGTGTTCCGGCGGCCCGACCCGGGTCCGTTCGACGTGGCCCGGCTGATGCCGCTGGCGTACGTCGTGGCCAGCGTGTTCATCGGGTTCACTCTGCTGGTGCTGGTCGCCGACCTGGTGAACCCGGTCAAGATCAGTTAACCCGCCGGGACCGGTGGTGCACGGGTGCCGGTCCCGGTGCCGTACCGTTGGAGCCCGGGTGTGCGATCGTCGGCGCGCCCGGGTTCGGCCGTCTTCGACCGGGCCGACCACACCTCAACCCCGGGGAACCCTGCGCACATGACCGCGATCTCGCTCGGTATTCCGTCTCTGCCGCTCAAGCCGCTCGCCAAGCGCCGTGTCTCCCGTCAGATCATGGTCGGCAACGTACCGGTCGGTGGTGACGCTCCCGTCTCGGTGCAGTCCATGACCACCACCCTGACCTCGGACATCAACGCCACGCTGCAGCAGATCGCGGAGCTGACCGCCTCCGGCTGCCAGATCGTGCGGGTCGCCGTCCCGTCGCAGGACGACGCGGACGCCCTGCCGATCATCGCCAGGAAGTCGCAGATCCCGGTGATCGCCGACATCCACTTCCAGCCGAAGTACGTCTTCGCCGCGATCGACGCCGGCTGTGCGGCGGTGCGGGTCAACCCTGGCAACATCAAGGCGTTCGACGACAAGGTCGGCGAGATCGCCAAGGCCGCCGGGGCCGCCGGCGTGCCGATCCGGATCGGCGTCAACGCCGGCTCGCTCGACAAGCGCCTGCTGGAGAAGTACGGCCGGGCCACCCCCGAGGCGCTGGTCGAGTCCGCGCTCTGGGAGTGCTCGCTCTTCGAGGAGCACGACTTCCGCGACATCAAGATCTCGGTCAAGCACAACGACCCGGTCGTGATGATCAACGCCTACCGCCAGCTCGCGGCCGCCTGCGACTACCCGCTGCACCTCGGCGTCACCGAGGCCGGTCCCGCCTTCCAGGGCACCATCAAGTCCGCGGTCGCGTTCGGTGCGCTGCTCGCCGAGGGCATCGGCGACACCATCCGGGTCTCGCTGTCCGCCCCGCCGGCCGAGGAGATCAAGGTCGGCAACCAGATCCTGGAGTCCCTCGGCCTGCGCGAGCGCGGCCTGGAGATCGTCTCCTGCCCGTCCTGCGGCCGCGCCCAGGTGGACGTTTACAAGCTCGCCGAGGAGGTCACCGCCGGCCTGGAGGGCATGGAGGTGCCGCTGCGCGTCGCCGTCATGGGCTGCGTCGTCAACGGTCCGGGCGAGGCCCGCGAGGCCGACCTCGGCGTCGCCTCCGGCAACGGCAAGGGCCAGATCTTCGTCAAGGGCGAGGTCATCAAGACCGTCCCCGAGTCGAAGATCGTGGAGACCCTGATCGAGGAGGCCCTCAAGCTCGCCGAGCAGACCCCGGCGGGGGGGGTGGTGGCGGGTGCGCCGCCCGCCCGCGCCGCTGGGTCCCCGCCGGGGGGGCCGGTTAGTCCGCGTTTCTCCCGGCGGGGGGCCCGGCGGCCCGGCCCCCCCCCCGCGGCCGTAGCCGGGTGGGGCCGGGGAGTAGGGTGCGGCCAGAGTCGTCTCAGTAAGGTGCTGTCTCGATGCTCGATCGAGGTGTGATGCTCCCCAGCTCGTTCCAGGCCGCCCGCGCCCTGGCGACCACTCGCGTACTGGAGCCGTCGGACCTCGCCGACGCTCTCGCGGTGCTCCGCCGGGACCCGGTCGCCAACGCCTTCGTCGCCACCCGGGTGGAGACGGTCGGCCTCGATCCCTGGCGCCTCGGCGGCGAGATGTGGGGCTGGTACGACGAGCGCGGCGAACTCGACGCGCTCTGCTACGCCGGCGCCAACCTCGTGCTGGTCGAAGCCGGACCGCAGGCCGTCCAGGCGTTCGCCGAGCGGGCCCGCCGTCAGGGCCGCCGCTGCTCCTCCGTCGTCGGCCCGGCCGGCCCCACCGCCGCCCTCTGGGCCCTGCTGGAGCGCAGCTGGGGCCCGGCCCGGGAGGTCCGTGCCCACCAGCCGCTGCTGGCCACGGCCGTGCCGTCCGCCGAGATCGCCCCCGACCCGCTGGTGCGGCGGGTGCGGCGGGACGAGGTCGAGACGCTGATGCCGGCCTGCGTGGCGATGTTCACGGAGGAGGTCGGCGTCTCCCCGCTGGCCGGTGACGGCGGGCTGCTCTACCAGGCCCGGGTCGGTGAACTCGTCGCCTCGGGACGCTCCTTCGCCCGCTTCGACGAGGACGGCGAGGTGGTGTTCAAGGCCGAGATCGGAGCGGTCACCGAGGGCGCCTGCCAGATCCAGGGCGTCTGGGTGGCCCCCGGGCACCGCGGTCGCGGCCACTCCGAGACGGGTATGGCGGCCGTCCTCGACATCGCCCTGCGCGAGATCGCCCCGGTCGCCTCGCTCTACGTCAACGACTACAACCTGCGGGCCCGCGCGGCCTACCGCCGGGTCGGCTTCCGCGAGGTCGGCGCGTTCATGAGCGTGCTGTTCTGACCGGCGCCGTGGCACCGGGAACCGCCCGGCGGACCGGCGTCCCCGACCCGGCCCGCGCGCGGGCCGGACGGGTAGTAACGTCCGGGTCATGGATCAGCTGACCGGGGTGACGATCGAGGCCATCGACCTTGCGGCGTGGGCTCCGCAGGCGCTCGATGTCCAGGCTGTGGCGTTCGGGCTGACGCCCGAGGAGGTCATGGTCCGGCTGCACATCGTCGGCCGGCACGCGCAGCAGCCCGGGGTCGTCGCGCTGGGCGCGCTGAGCGGCGGCCGGCTGGTCGGCTTCGGGTACGGCATGCCCAACCGGCGCGAGCACTGGTGGAGTTCGGTGATCGAGCCCTACCTGGTCGCCCGGGGCCACGGCGACTGGCTGGACGGGGTGTTCGCCATCACCGAGCTGCACGTGCTGCCGGAGTTCCAGGGCCGCGGCGTCGGCTCCGCGCTGATCCGCACCCTCTGCGAGCGGTCCGGGCTGGACCGCAGCATCCTCTCCGCGATCGACGCCGAGACGCCCGCCCGCCGGCTCTACCGCGCGCTCGGCTACCGGGACCTCGCCCGCGCGGTGCACTTCCCGAACACCGACCGGCTCTACGCGGTGATGGGCGCCCGGCTGCCGTTGCAGGCACCGACCGGATCGGCTCAGAGCGCGCCCGCGAACTCCAGGTAGAGCTCGGCGTCCGGCCGGCGGTCGGCCGCCAGGGCGCCCAGCCCCAGTTCGACGGCGCGCACGAGGGTCCAGCCGCGCAGCCGCTCCCGGTCGACCTCCAGCGCGTCGGCGAGCTGGTGCAGCCGGCGCCGGACGGCGGCCGGCACGCCCGGCGAGCCGATCAGGGTGTCCGCCCGGTCCAGCGTCAGCCGGGCCAGGTCGTAGGCGCGTTCGCCGGCCAGTGGCCGCGGGTCGATCGTCAGCCAGGGGGCCCGGTCGGCGGCGAGCACGTTGCCGTGGTGGAAGTCGCCGTGCAGCAGGAACTCCTCGGTGGCCGAGGCGGTCAGCCCTTCGGCGGTCTCCAGCGCCTCGGTGACGAGGGTGTCGGCCTCCCCGGCGCCGGGCAGCCCGCGGTGCCGGTGCAGGGCCTCGGCGGTGCCCGCCGTCCGGTCGGCGAGCAGCGGGAAGGGGTGGCCCTCGGGGAGCGGCACCCAGAGCCGGTGCAGCAGGCTGGTCGCCTCCAGCATCGCCTTCGGTTCGGCCAGCGAGCGGAGCGGGATCTCGCCGTGCAGCCGCTCCAGCAGGAGCACCCCCTCGGCGGGGTCGGCCTCCAGCAGCAGGACGGCGCCGCGGCCGGCCCACACGGCGAGGGCGTCGGGTTCGCGGGCGGTCTCGGGGGTCCGGAGACCGATCTTGAGGACGGCGGGGGAGAGGTCGTCGCGGTGGACGTAGGCGACCAGGCTCAGGCTGCCGCCCGGGTCGAGGATCCTCTCCAGCGTGAGGTCCCGGCGGGCGAGTTGCGCCGCCACCCGGTCGGGCAGCTCCGCCACCCAGCGCCGTCCCTCCTCGCCCCGGCCGGCGACGACGCTCCGCGCCAGCCACGCGGGGACGCTGATCTGCCCTGGTGCTGCCGACATGCTGGCCTTCCGGTAGCCGTTCCCCCGTGGTGTTACCCGTCCATTGTCGACCATGGGGCCGAAACCGCAGGTCAGTGCTGCGGGCGGGGGTGGGCCGGAGCCGCCCGGGCGGCGGTGAAGGCGCAGGTCGGCGGGGGTGGGGCGACGCACGGCGGCGTGCGGCGGCGTGCGGCGGGGACAGGGGGGGACAGGCGGGGGACGGGCCCGGACGGCGGGGACGGGTCAGGCGGTGGCCGAGGCCGCCGCGGTCGGGGAGGCGCTCCCGGGGGCCGTCGGGGACGCGGTGCCGTCGGGCTCGGGGATGCCGGGGAACGCCGTGGGCGCGGCGCCCCAGCGACGGGCGCGGAGGGCGCACTCGCGCAGCGCGTCGGTGGCGGTGGCCCGCCGGGGGGTGGCGACGGCCGCGACCAGGTCGGCGTAGACGCCGGCGAGCCGGGTCTCGACGTGGGCGGCCAGCCGGGCGGCGCCCGCCGCGTCGGTGACGGCGAACGGCAGCTGGTAGCCGGCCGCCGCGGCACTCGGGGTGGCACCGGCCGCGCCGAGCAGCCGCTGCCAGGCGTCCCGCCGGGCCTGGTGCGCGGCGAGCGCGGTACGGGCGTCGGCGCGCTGCTGGTCGTCGGGCAGGCGGGCGCCGACGACGCCGTAGCCGTAGATCGCGGCGTGCTCGGCGCCGAGCGCGGTCTGGAACGCGGCGACCGCCTCGGTGGCGACGGGCGTGCCGGAAGCCGTCGCGGCGGGTTCGGGGCTGCCGGACCCGGTCGAGGCGGACCCGGTGGGCGGGTCGGTCGGCGCCGGGGCCGGGACGGTCGGCGGAGGGGTGTCCCCGAGGGCGACGGCGTGCAGCACCCCGGCCGTGGAGACCGAGGCGAGCAGCCGGGCCAGCTGCGGGGAGGCGGCGCCGAGGTCGGCCAGCCTGGCCTGGGCGGTCTGCCGCTCCAGCGAGGCGAGCGCGGCGGCGCTGGTCACGGCGGTGCCGGTGGTGCCCGTGGTGCCGGTCGCACCGGGGGAGGCGGAGGAGGCGGAGGCGGACGCCGTGGGAGCGGCGGACCCGGAACCGGACGGGCCGGACGGGCCGGACGGACTGGACGAGACCTCCGGCAGTCCGGCGGCCAGCGCGGCCCGGTGCTGGACGACCTCGGCGCGCAACGGCTGGAGCTGCGCCGCCTGCCCGGCGCCGGGCGCGGCGAGCAGCGCGTCGTACCCGGCGAGCAGCGCGTCGGTGGCGGCGACGGCGCGCAGCCGGACGGGCTCGTCCGGGTCGGGGCGGCGGTGCTCGCCGGCGGTGCCGCCGGTGCCGGCGTCCGGCCCGTCCGTACAGGCGGTGAGGGCTCCGCCGGCGGCGAGGAGCAGCCCGAGGGCCAGGAAGGTCCGTCGGCTGGGCGGCTGCATCGGCGTCACTCCGGGGCGTGTACGGGAGGACGGCCTGCCCGCCTGCCCTCGTTGGCGTGAATGATTACAGAATCCTCACGTCCCCGGGCGGGGATTGCGTTGCCGGTCGGGGCGCGGGGCCGGTGTGACCTTGCTCGCACCGGGTGCGGGCCGGGCGGGCGCACGGGTCCGGAATCGGTGGTTGGGCGCTTCACCGGTTACGCTTTGGGCCGAGCTGCCGAGACCCGGCGTGCGCCGGACCGGCGCCCGGGAAGGCGGCGCGCCCTTCCGACAACAGCACACGCGGCCGAGGAGTCCACCCGGATGAGCACCACCCACACCGACCGGCTGCGTGCGTTGCTGGAGCCGCTGGCCGCGCAGGCGGGCCTGGACCTGGAGGACGTGAAGGTCACCCAGGCGGGCAACCGCCGGCAGGTCCAGATCGACGTGGACGCCGACGGCGGCGTGGACCTGGACGCCATCGCGGAGTTCAGCCGCGTGGTCGGCGAGGCCCTGGACGAGTCGGACGTGATGGGCGCCGGCGCGTACGTGCTGGAGGTCGGTTCGCCGGGTGCCGAGCGTCCGCTGGGCGCACCGCGGCACTGGATCCGCGCCGAGGGCCGACTGGCCAAGATCAACCTGGTCGACGGCGGGGAGATCGTCGCCCGGGTGCTGTCGGCCGACGAGGACGGCGCACTGGTCGAGGTGCAGCCCGTGAAGGGCCGCGGCCGGCCCAAGGAGCGCCGTCTGGAGTACACCGAGGTCGACCGGGCGCGCGTCCAGGTGGAGTTCAACCGCAAGGACGAGCAGCTTCTCGACGAGACCCCGGACTTCGCGGACGACGCGGACGACGCGGACGACGCCCTGGCGGGCGACTCCTCGGAGGAGGGGGACGACGGTGCGCAGTGACGACCTTCGCACCGACCGCACCATGATGAACGTGACGAAAGACGAGGAGGCGTAGCCGTGGACATCGACATGAGTGCCCTGCGCGCGCTGAGCAGCGAGAAGAACATCCCCTTCGACCTGGTGGTCGAGTCGATCGAGTCGGCCCTCCTCACCGCGTACCACCGCACCGAGGGCTCGCGCCGCCGGGCCCGGGTCGACCTGGACCGCAGGTCCGGCCACGTGACCGTGTGGGCCACCGAGGACCCGGCGGAGCTGGACGAGGGCGTCGAGCCCAAGGAGTTCGACGACACCCCGAACGGCTTCGGCCGGATCGCGTCCAGCATCGGCATGCAGGTGATGCTGCAGCGGCTGCGCGACGCCGCCGACGACCAGACGTTCGGTGAGTACGCCGGCAAGGAGGGCGACATCGTCACCGGTGTCGTCCAGCAGGGCAACGACCCGAAGAACGTGCTGGTCGACATCGGCAAGCTGGAGGCCATCCTGCCGCCGCAGGAGCAGGTCCCGGGCGAGGACTACCGGCACGGCACCCGGCTCAAGTGCTACGTCGTGGCGGTCCGCCGGGGCGTCCGCGGTGCGTCGGTGACGCTGTCCCGGACCCACCCGAGCCTGGTCAAGAAGCTGTTCGCGCTGGAGGTCCCGGAGATCGCGGACGGCAGCGTGGAGATCGCGGCGATCGCCCGCGAGGCCGGCCACCGCACCAAGATCGCGGTCTGGTCGCGCCGCCAGGGCCTGAACGCCAAGGGCGCCTGCATCGGCCCGATGGGCTCCCGGGTGCGCGCGGTGATGGGCGAGCTGCACGGCGAGAAGATCGACATCGTCGACTGGTCGGAGGACCCGCGCGAGATGGTCGCCGCCGCGCTGTCCCCCGCGCGGGTGACGAGCGTGGAGATCGTGGACCTCCAGCAGCGCTCCGCACGGGTGATCGTGCCGGACTACCAGCTGTCGCTGGCGATCGGCAAGGAAGGGCAGAACGCCCGCCTCGCCGCCCGTCTCACCGGCTGGCGGATCGACATCCGTCCGGACACCGAGGGCCAGCCCGAGGGCCGTTCCGAGGCCGGCGACCGGGCCGGTGACTGACCGCGGTTCTGCCGGCCGGTCGGTACCGCACGAGCCCCCCGCGGATCCTCCCCGGATCGGCGGGGCGGCGCCATGTCCCTCCGGAGGGGTAGACTTGCCTTCGTCTGGCCGGACGCACGTCCGAGCACGCCCGGAACGCACCTGCGTGGGCTGCCGAAAGCGCGCGGCCAAGCACCTGCTGTTGCGTGTCACGGCGGTCGAGGGCGTCTGCGTCCCCGATCCCCGTGGCGCACTGCCGGGCCGGGGCGCTCACCTGCACCCCGAACCGGCCTGCCTCGACCTCGCGGTCCGCAGACGGGCGTTCCCCCGGGCCTTCCGGCTCCAGGGCACGCTCGACACCGAGCGGATCCGCGAGTACCTCGGGGAACGGGCGGGCGACACCCCGGAGCCCTGAGCTTCCCAGGCCAGGTCCGGTGGGGCACCCCCTCGTCACGGCCGCCGCTCGCGCGGCGGAGAACCACCGCAACAAGCACGGCGGGCGGGCAGCCGCACGCCGTGCCACCAGTCAGGTACCTCGCGATGTGGAAGTAGGTCGAGATTGCGATGAGCACTCGATGAGTACGCGATGAGTACGCGATGGGTACGCCCATGAAGTAGCGACGGTCCGGCGGACGAGACACCCCGGACTCATAGATCAGGAGTGAAGTGGCTAAGGTCCGGGTTTACGAACTCGCCAAGGAGCTCGGTTTGGAGAGCAAGGCCGTGATGGCCAAGCTCACCGAGTTGGGTGAGTTCGTCCGTTCGGCGTCCTCGACCATCGAGGCGCCGGTCGTACGCAAGTTGACTGACGCGCTGGGAGTGGCCCCCACCGGTGGGGGCTCCGCTGCCAAGCCGGGCCCGCGGAAGCCCGCGGCGCCCCAGCCCACCGGTGGCGCCGCCGCCGGTGCGGCCGCACCCAGGCCGGGTGGGCCCACCCCGGGACCGCGCCCTGCCGCGACCCCGGGTCCCCGTCCGGCCCCGGCCGCCGCGGCTCCCGCCGCCCCGGCCGCCCCCGCAACCCCCGCCGCCGCGCCCAAGCCGGCCGGCGCCCCCGCTCCGGGCCCGCGCCCGGCGCGTCCGGCCGCTCCCGCGGCCCCGGCCGCCCCGGCGGCCGAGTTCTCCTCGCCCGCCCCGGTGTCCGGCGAGACCCAGGCCCCGCGCCCGGCCTCGCAGGCCCCGCAGGCCCCGCGTTCGGCGGGTGCCCCGGCCGGTGGCGGCAGCGCCCCCGCCGGTGGCAGCGCCCGTCCGGGCCCGCGTCCGGCTGGCCCGCGTCCGGGCAACAACCCGTTCACCTCGGGCAGTGCGACCGGCATGGCCCGCCCCGGTGACCGTCGTCCGGCCGCGCCCGGTGCGCGTCCGGCCGGTCCGGGTGGCCAGGGCGGCGACCGTCCGCGTCCCGGTGGCGACCGTCCGGCCCGTCCGGGTGCCGGTGCTCCCGGTGGTGGCGCTCCCCGTCCGGGTGGCGACCGTCCGCAGCGTCCCGGTGGCGCTCCCGGTGCCGGTGGTGCCCCGCGCCCCGGTGGCGACCGTCCGCAGCGTCCCGGTGGCGCTCCCGGTGCCCCGGGTGCCGGTGCCCCCCGTCCGGGTGGCGCCCCGCGTCCCGACGGCATGCCGCGTCCGGCCGGCCCGCGTCCGACCCCGTCGGGCATGCCGCGTCCGAACCCGGGCATGATGCCGCAGCGTCCGGCCGGTCCGGGCCCGCGTCCCGGCCCCGGTGGCCGTGGTCCGGGTGGCCCCGGTGGCCGTCCGGGTGGTCCGGGTGGTGCCGGTGGCGCCCGTCCCGGTTTCGCCGGTCGTCCGGCAGGTCCGGGCTCGCGTCCGGCCGGCGGCGGCTTCGGCGGCCCCCGTCCCGGTGGCGGTGCCCCGGGTGGCGGCGGCGGTTTCGGCCCGCGTCCGGGTGGCTTCGGCGGCCGTCCCGGTGGCCCGGGTGCCCGTGGTGGCACGCAGGGTGCCTTCGGCCGTGGCCCCGGTGGCCGTCCGGCCCGTGGTCGCAAGTCGAAGCGGGCGAAGCGCCAGGAGTACGAGGCCATGCAGGCCCCGTCCGTCGGCGGTGTGATGCTGCCTCGCGGCAACGGTCAGACCGTTCGCCTGTCGAGCGGCGCCTCGCTGATGGACTTCGCGGAGAAGATCAACGCCAACCCGGCCGCGCTCGTCTCCGTCATGTTCAACCTCGGTGAGATGGTCACCGCGACCCAGTCGGTCTCCGACGCCACGCTGCAGCTGCTGGCGGACGAGATGGGCTTCGTCCTGGAGATCGTCAGCCGGGACGACGAGGACCGCGAGCTGCTGGAGTCGTTCGACATCGACTTCGGTGCCGACGAGGGCGACGAGGACCAGCTGGCCGCGCGCCCGCCGGTCGTCACCGTCATGGGTCACGTCGACCACGGTAAGACCCGACTGCTGGACGCGATCCGCAAGTCGAACGTGGTGGCCGGCGAGGCCGGTGGCATCACCCAGCACATCGGTGCCTACCAGGTGGCGACGACGGTGAACGGCGAAGAGCGCCCGATCACCTTCCTCGACACCCCGGGTCACGAGGCGTTCTCCGCCATGCGTGCCCGTGGTGCCAAGTCCACCGACATCGCGATCCTGGTGGTCGCGGCCAACGACGGTGTCATGCCGCAGACGGTCGAGGCGCTCAACCACGCCAAGGCCGCGGGTGTGCCGATCGTGGTCGCCGTCAACAAGATCGACGTCGACGGCGCCGACCCGACCAAGGTCCGCGGTCAGCTGACCGAGTTCGGTCTGGTGGCCGAGGAGTACGGCGGCGACACCATGTTCGTCGACATCTCCGCGCGCCAGGGTCTCAACATCGACCAGCTGCTGGAGGCCGTGGTCCTCACCGCGGACGCCTCGCTCGACCTGCGGGCCAACCCCGACCAGGACGCGCAGGGCATCGCCATCGAGGCCCACCTCGACAAGGGCCGCGGCGCCATGGCGACCGTGCTCGTGCAGCGCGGTACCCTCCGCGTCGGCGACTCGATCGTGGTCGGCGACGCCTACGGCCGCGTCCGCGCGATGCTGGACGAGAACGGCAACAGCGTCGCCGAGGCCGGCCCGTCCCGCCCGGTGCTGCTGCTCGGTCTGACCTCGGTGCCCCGCGCCGGCGACAGCTTCATCGTCGTCGACGAGGACCGCACCGCCCGCCAGATCGCCGAGAAGCGCTCGGCCCGTGACCGCAACGCCGCCTTCGCGCAGCGTCGGGTCCGGGTGTCCCTGGAGGACCTGGACAAGGCCATCGCCGCCGGCTCCATCGAGCAGCTCAACCTCATCATCAAGGGTGACGTCTCCGGTTCGGTCGAGGCCCTTGAGGACGCCCTCGTCAAGCTGGACGTCGGCGAGGAGGTCGAGCTCCGGGTCCTGCACCGCGGTGTGGGTGCCATCACCGAGTCCGACGTGGACCTGGCGATGGGCTCGGACGCCATCATCATCGGCTTCAACGTGCGCGCGGAGGGTCGTGCGCGCGCCGCGGCCGACAAGGAAGGCGTGGACGTCCGGTACTACTCGGTCATCTACCAGGCGATCGAGGAGATCGAGAACGCCCTCAAGGGCATGCTCAAGCCGGAGTACGAGGAGGTTCGCCTCGGCTCCGCGGAGATCCGCGAGGTGTTCCGCTCCTCCAAGTTCGGCAACATCGCCGGTGTCCTGGTCCGCGAGGGCCTGCTGCGCCGCAACGCCAAGGCCCGCCTCATCCGCGACGGCAAGGTCGTGGCGGAGAGCCTCACCATCGAGGGTCTGCGCCGCTTCAAGGACGACGCGACCGAGGTCCGCGAGGGCTTCGAGGCCGGTGTCACGCTCGGTTCGTTCAACGACATCAAGGTCGAGGACGTCATCGAGACCTACGAGATGCGCGAGAAGCCGCGCGCGTAAGCGAGTGGTGTCCGGGGCCGGTCGGCGGGTGGAATTCCCGTCGACCGGCCCCGGTCTCGCTGTGTAGGGTCCTCGTAGACCAGCCCGCTCCCGGGCTGTCACCGAGGCCTTCAGGTCGGCTGGACCTGTCACACATGTTCGTGGGAACACTCACCTTCGACCTGCTGCTGGGCGACGTCCACTCGCTCAAGGAGAAACGGTCGATCGTACGGCCCATCGTGGCCGAACTGCAGCGCAAGTACAGCGTGTGCGCTGCCGAGACCGGGAACCAGGATCTGCACCGCAGGGCCGAGATCGGCCTCGCGGTGGTGTCCGGCGAAGCCGGGTACGTCACCGAGATCCTGGACAGCTGTGAGCGGTTGGTCGCCGGCCGCCCCGAGGTTCAGCTGCTCTCCGCCAGGAGGCGCTACCACAACGACGACGACGAATGAGATCTGCGGAGCAGACCGGCGCGAGTCGCCGTTCTCACACAGATCAGGACCGAGAGCGCCCACAAGGCTGGGCGCGGGCCGGTACTTTGGGGCTGGGGCCCCGACGGGCGCGCAACATGCCCGACCACCCGGCCCACTGCACGAGGAGGCAACGTGACCGACACCGCAAGGGCGCGCAAGCTCGCCGACCGCATCCAGGTGGTCGTCGCCCAGACCCTGGAACGGCGGATCAAGGACCCCCGGCTGGGGTTCGTGACCATCACCGACGCACGGGTGACCGGCGACCTGCGCGAGGCCACCGTCTTCTACACCGTCTACGGTGACGACACCGAGCGCGAGGCCACGGCCGCCGCGCTGGAGAGCGCCAAGGGCGTGCTCCGCTCCGAGGTCGGCAAGCAGACCGGGGTGCGCTTCACCCCGACGCTGACCTTCATCGCGGACGCCCTGCCGGAGAACGCCCGGAACATCGACGACCTGCTCGACCGGGCCAGGGCCATCGACGCGGCGGTGCGCACCACCGCCGCGGGCGCGGTCTACGCCGGTGACGCGGACCCGTACAAGGTTCCGGCGTCCGAGCGTGACGACGAGGACGAGTAGTCATGGCGGGTGAGCCGGCGGAGGCCGGTTCGACAACCGGCACGACCACGGCCGGTACGGCCACGGGGGCATCCTCCACCGACACGGTGGAGGGTGCCCTCGCGGTGCTTCCGGGACCGCGTGCCGAGGAGAGCGGTTTCGAGCTGGTGTGGCAGCAGGTGGTCGCGGAGATCGGGCGGGCCCGCTCCGTCGACCTGATCTGCCACATCTGCCCGGACGGCGACGCGCTCGGTTCCGCCCTGGCGGCCGGGCTGGCGCTGCGCGGCCTCGGCAAGGAGGTGCGGGTCTCCTTCGGTGACGACCCGCAGGTCGTGCCCGAGTCGCTGGCCTTCCTGCCCGGCCGGGAGCTGATCGTGCCGGCCTCCGAGGTGCCCGAGGCCCCGGACCTGGTGCTCTGCTTCGACGTCGCCGCGGAGAGCCGGCTGGGGCTGCTGCACGGGAAGGCCTTCGCGGCGCCCGTGCTGGTGGTCTTCGACCACCACGCCTCCAACCCCGGGTTCGGAACCCACCAGTTGATCGACCCGGGTGCCCCGGCCACCGCCGTCCTGGTGGACGAGCTGCTGCGCCGGCTCGGCGTCGAACTCGACCAGGACCTGGCCACCTGCCTCTACACCGGGGTCGCCACCGACACCGGCTCGTTCAAGTACCGGGCCACCACGCCCGCCACCCACGAACTCGCCGCGCGGCTGCTGGCCACCGGCATCCGGCAGGACCTCATCTCGCGGCAGCTGTGGGACACCTCCTCCTTCGGCTACCTCAAGGTGCTGGCCGGTGCGCTCGACCGGGCCGTCTACGAGCCGGCCGCGGCCGGCGGGCTCGGCCTGGTGTGGACCTGGGTGCCCTACCAGGACCTGGTGCTGTTCAGTGTCACCGTCGAGGAGATCGAGGGCCTGATCGACATCCTGCGCCGCCCGGCCGAGGCCGAGGTGGCGCTGGTGCTCAAGCAGGACCCGGACGGCACGCTGCGCGGCTCCTCGCGCTCCAAGGGCGCGGTGGACGTCGCGGCGGCCTGCACCGCGCTCGGCGGCGGCGGGCACACCTTCGCGGCCGGTTTCTCCGTCCGGGAGGATGTCACCGCGGTGGTGGAGCGGTTCCGGGGCGCGCTGCGGCCCGTGTGACCGGCCGCCGTGGGGACGGCGCGCGGGGCGCCGGGGGGCGGTCCGGCACGGCCGGCCCGTTCGGCCGGCCCGGACGCGGCCCGTCCCGTGTAGTTGACCATCCTTAGAGAAAGAACTTGATGAAGCGCAAAGGCACCGGTCTGGACGGCCTGGTCATCGTCGACAAGCCGGAGGGCATCACCTCGCACGGGGTGGTCGCCAAGCTGCGGTGGTTGGCCGGGACGCGGAAGGTCGGCCACGCCGGCACCCTCGACCCGATGGCCACCGGCGTGCTGGTGATCGGGGTCGAACGGGCCACCCGGCTGCTCGGCCACCTGATGCTCACCGCCAAGACCTACGAGGCCACCGTCCGGCTCGGTCAGACCACCGTCACCGACGACCGGGAGGGCGACGTCACCGCCTCCGCCCCGGCCGACGCGGTGCGCCGGGAGGACATCGACTCCGGGATCGCCGCCCTCACCGGCGAGATCATGCAGGTGCCGTCCAAGGTCAGTGCGATCAAGATCGACGGCAAGCGGTCGTACGCGCGCGTGCGCGAGGGCGAGGACTTCGAGCTGGCCGCCCGACCGACCACGATCCACTCCTTCACCGTCCACGAGCAGCGCGCCGCCGTCGCCGAGGACGGCACGCCGGTGATCGACCTGGACGTCACCGTGGAGTGCTCCTCCGGCACCTACATCCGGGCGCTGGCCCGCGACCTCGGAGCGGCGCTCGGCGTCGGAGGCCACCTGACCGCGCTGCGGCGCACCCGGGTCGGCCCGTACGGGGTGGAGTCGGCGCGGACCCTGGAGGAGCTGGAGGAGGCGGTCACCGGGGGCTCCGACGGCTCCGGCGCGCCGCTGGAGGTGCTGCCGATCGGCGAGGCCGCCGCGGCGGCCTTCCCGCGCTGGGACCTCGACGCCGACCAGGCGAAGCAGCTGTCGCACGGCGCCCGGCTGAAGGCACCGGGCCTGGACGTGGACGGGCCGATCGCGGTGTTCGGGCCGGACGGCGGGTTCCTCGCGCTGGTGGAGGAGAAGGGCGGCCAGGCCAGGCCGGTCGCCGTCTTCGTGGGCTGAGGACGGCCCGGGGCAGGGCCCCGGAATCGCCGGGCCCTCGGGCTCGGGGCTTCCGGGGTTCCGTGCTTTCCGGCCACGGTCTCTCGGCGACCGGTCGTGCGAGGCGGAGGGCGGCGGGCAGAGGGGGCGGGCGGGGGCGCGCAGGGGTTCGTACCGCCCGAAGTTCACCCGCACGAGGGAGCGCGCGAGGTGAACGGCAGTCGTGAACGGCGTGGGTGTGGTCGGCCCGCACCCGGGCCGGGCAGGCTCCCGGGCGGCGGACAGGTCGCCGCGACGAGTCCACTCCGGGGCCGGCCGGCCCTGCCGGGAGGGGCTGCTCGATGCCGGGACTGCTGGGCTTCCTGGGCTTGCCGGCGGACGACGGGGCGGCGGGCGACACCGGCCACCGGCTGCTGCGGATCCGCGACCGGGACGGGCGCCCGCGCGGACTCGGCTTCGTGGTCGACCTGCGGGGCACCGTCCTCACCGCCCACGAGACCGTCGAGGGACTCGACCGGATCGTTCTGCACACCCCTGGCGGCCAGACCCGGGTCCTCGGCCCGGACCACGTCCGGCCGCTGCCCGGGTACGGCCTCGCCCTGCTGCGCACCGACGCGGTCGGCGGTGTCCCCGTGCCGCCGCTGCCGGTCACGGCGCCCCCCGCGGCGCAGGCCGGGGACGTCCTGCTGGTGCCCGTACCGGTCTGGGCGGACGGCCGCCCCGACGGGCGGACGGTGCTGCTGCGCTGCGGCGTCGCCGAGACCACCGGGGCCCTCTACGCGCGGGCGGGCGGCTGTCACCTGATCGCCGGCGCGCTGCTGCTCGACGTGCCGCCGCCCGGCGACGCGGCGGTGGTGCCGGCCGGCGCGCCCGTCCTGGACGCCCGCACCGGCGCGGTGGTCGCGGTGGTCGCCCCCGCGCTGCGGGCCCCCGGCCGGCCCGGGGCACCCGTCGCCGTACCGGTGGCGGGGCCGGGATCCGGCCCGGGTGCGGCGGGTGCGGGAGCGGACACCGGGTACGGCGGGTCGGAGTTGGCCGAGGTACTGGCCCGCAACGCGGCCGGGGTGCCCGCCTACGGCGGCGCGCTCAACCTGGCCGGGGTGCTGCGGCTGGCCGCGGCCCAGCTGGCCGCCGCCGGCGCGGGGCCGGGCCGGGTGGCCGGGCTGGCGGCCGACCGGGTGGACCGGCCGGACGGGCTGGGGGAGTGGCCCGGTGACGGCGAGGACGGCGGCGCCGCCGGTGACGGTCCGGACGGGTGGGCCGGTCCACCCGGGGGCCCGGCGGGGGTGGGAATCGTCGCGCTGGTCGGGGCGCCCGGGTCGGGGCGGAGCACCGAGCTGGCGGCCCTCGCCGTGCGGCGCGGCGGCGGGGAACGGCCCCGGCCCACGCTGTGGCTGCGCGGCGCCGATCTGGGCGCCGGGGACGCCTCGCTCGCGGAGGCCGTGGAGCGGGCGTTCGCCGGGGCGGCCGAACCGGGCACACCGCCGCCGGGACCGGGCACGGCGGCCGGGCTCTGCGCGGCGGCCGGGCGGCCGTTGCTGGTGGTGCTGGACGGGCCGGAGGAGGCGCCGGTGCCGCTCGACGCCGACTGGCTGCGGGTGACCGCGCGGTGGCTGGCGGCCTGCGGCGCGCGGTTGCTCACGGCCTGCGGGGACGAGGCCTGGGAGCGGCTGGCGCCGGGCGGCGGAACGGGGGACTTCCTGGTCCCGGTGGGCGGAGCGGCGGCCCGGTACGGCGGGTCGCCGCCGTCCTCCCCCGCCGTCCGGGTCGCCGTCCGCCGGCTGGGGCCGCTCCCGGCCGAGGCGGCGGACCGGGTCCGGCGGCGGTACGGGCTGCCGCCGGGGTGGCCGGAGGAGGCGGACGCCCGTCACCCGCTCGCGGTCCGGTTGGCCGGGGAGCTGTGGGCCGAGGGCCTGCGGGGGGAGCCCGCCCGGCGGGGCGAGCTCTTCGGCGCCCGTCTCGACCTGTGCTGCCTGCGGGTGGCGCAGCGGCTCGCCGAGGACGGGCGGCCCCGCCGGTCGGGAGCCCACCGCAGGGGTGCCGTCCGCCGGGCGGGGCACGGGCGGGTGCGGCGGCTGGCGGCGGCGGTGGCCGGCCGGGTGCACGAGGCGGCCCGGCGGATGCTGGGCGCCGAGCAGGGCGGGCTGGGCCGGGCGGTGTTCGAGGAGCTGTTCCCGGTGGCCGGCGGCTGGGCGGCGGCGGTGCTGGCGGAGGGGCTGTTCGTGCCGGCCGGACCGGGCTACCGGTTCGCGCACGGCGAGTTCGCCGACTGGCTGCAGGGGCGGCACCTGGACCTGGACGAGGCACTGCGGCTGCTGCTCGGCGAGACCGAGGACACCCGCCCGGCCGGCGAGGTCCGGACGGTGTCCCGCTCCCGGGTCGGTCCCGTGGCCGCCGCGCTCCGGCGGATCGCCGACACCTGGGGCGCGCCGGCGCTGGACCCGTGGCTGCACCGGATCTGGCGGGCGCTGGACCTGCGCCCGCCCGGCAGCGAACCCGGCTGGTGGGCCGGGCGGTTGCTGATCGCCGGTCTGGCCGCCAGCCCCGATCTCGCCGAGCACCGCGCCCTGCTCGACCAGCTGGCCGACCGGATCGTCGAACGCGCCGCGGCCGAGGGCGGGTTCGAGCGTCTTCCGGAGGCCGGGCTCGGCCGGTTCGGCCCGGACTTCTGGACCGGCCTGCGCCTGCCCGTCGAGCGTGAACTCGCGCTGTACCGAAGGCTGGTGGCCGCCGACGGCCCCGGCCGGGGCTTCCTCGCGGCGACGGCCGACCGGCTGCGTGCCGACCCGGCGGGCACCCTCCCGCTGCTCTGCGCCTGGTTCGACGACCCGCGGGGCCTGCCCGTCCGCCCCGGCAGCACCGTCGCGGACCTCGTCCACGATCTGCTGTACTCCCACCGTGCCCTGGCCCTGGACGAGTTGACCGAGGCGCTGGCCGGCGCCGCGCATCCGAGGGCGGACGCGCTCCTCGCCGTCCTGGCCGTCGAGGAGCCCTCGGCGCTCTGCCGGGCGGTGGACCGCTGGAGCCACGACCGGCGCCCCGAGCGCCATGTCGCCGCCGCCGTGCACGCGCTGCGCACCGCCCCGCACGCGAGCGGCGCCGGGCCGGAGCTGCTGCGGTTCACCGCGCTGACCCTGCTGGCCCGGGAGGACGAGCCGGCCCTGCACGGCGCCGCGCTCGCCCTGCTGGTCCGGGACGGGCGGACCCGGACGGCCCACCTCCCGGCGGCGCTGGCCGCGTACCGGCGAGGGGAGGACCGCTTCCTCACCGCGGCGGCGCTGGCGCCGGCCCTGGAGAGCGACCCGGAGCCGGTCCTCGCCGCCCTCGCCGCCCGGTTGGGCGGGCCGGAGGGGGCAGCGGGTCGGACGGGTCCGGCAGGCCGGGCGGATGAGGCGGGTCGGGCGGCCCCGGTCGCCGGGACGCTCCGGGTGCTGGCGGACGCCCGGGCACCCCTGGCCGTCCGGCGGGGCGCCGAGCTGGTGGCCCGGTTGCTGCGCGAGCGTCCGGCCCTGGCCGGGCCGGTGGCGGTCGACTACCTCGGCCGCAGGCTGGCGGGCGGGGCCGTCGAGGGCGCGGCCGCCCGGCTGGAGCTCCGGGTGCTCCTGAGCAGTGGTCTGGCGGCCCGGGCGGTGGCCGTCCGGCGGCCGTTCGCCGAGGTGCTGTCCCGCCCGGTGGCCGACCCGGTGGCGGACGCCCTGCGCTGTGAGCTGCTGGACACCCTGCTGGCCACCGAGGGCGATCCGGAGGTGCTGGCCGCCGCCGTGGCCGCGCTCGCCGAGCACTGCGCGGCCGAGCGGCCGGTCAGGGCCCGGGCCGTCCTGGTGCGGGCGGCGGCCGGGCTGCCGGACGCGGACGGGCTGCTGGTCCGCTGCGCCGGCGGGTCGGCGGCGTTCGCGCTGCTGCTGGCACGGTGGCCGGCGGACGGCAGGCCCGCCCGCCCCGCCGGTCCCCGCCTGGACCGGCTGCGCGACCTGGTGGCGGCGGGCCGGGACCCGCGGGACGCGGCTGCCGAGGCCGGGCGGGGGGCCGGCCCGGGGTCCGGGACGGGGTCGCTTCGTACACCCGGCACCGGGGCCCGGCACCCGGCGGTGCGTCCAACCCGCCTTCCGGTGCCGAACTCGGGACAGGCGCATGGCACGCTATAGGGGTTCGGGTTTTGAGCGTTTGAGCGTACAGAAGGTACGCGTCGTACGGAACAAGGAGCGGTCAGGGTGCAACGCTGGCGTGGCCTGGAGGAGATCCCCGGTGACTGGGGACGCAGCGTCGTCACCATCGGCTCGTTCGACGGAGTGCACCGTGGGCACCAGCTGATCATCGGCCGGGCGGTCGAGCGCGCCCGCGAGCTCGGGGTCCGGTCGGTCGTGGTCACCTTCGACCCGCACCCGAGCGAGGTGGTCCGTCCGGGCAGCCACCCGGCGCTGCTGGCCCCGCAGCCGCGCCGCGCGGAGCTGATCGAGGCGCTCGGCGTGGACGCCGTCCTGGTGCTGCCGTTCACCACCGAGTTCTCGAAGGAGTCCCCGGAGGAGTTCTTCCGGCAGGTGCTGGTGGACGCGCTGCACGCGTGCCTGGTCGTCGAGGGGCCGAACTTCCGGTTCGGCCACCGGGCGGCCGGCAACGTCGCGCTGCTGGCCGAACTGGGCCGGTCGGCCGACTGCGGCGTCGAGGTCGTCGACCTCCGGGTGCGCGGGGCGGCGGGCGACGGCGAGCCGTTCTCCTCGACCCTGACCCGCCGGCTGGTCGCCGCGGGCGACGTGGCCGGGGCCGGCGAGGTGCTGGGCCGTCCGCACCGGGTGGAGGGCGAGGTGGTGCGCGGCGCGCAGCGCGGCCGTGAGCTGGGCTACCCGACCGCCAACGTGGACACCGTGCCGCACAGCGCCGTCCCGGCCGACGGGGTGTACGCGGGCTGGCTGACGGCCGACGGCGAGCGGATGCCGGCGGCCATCTCGGTCGGCACCAACCCGACCTTCGACGGCACCGCCCGGACCGTCGAGGCGTACGCCATCGACCGGGTCGGGCTGGACCTCTACGGGCTGCACGTGGCCGTCGAGTTCCTCGTCTACCTGCGCGGGATGGAGAAGTTCGACTCGATCGAGGCGCTGCTGGACCGGATGGCCGACGACGTGAAGCGGTCGCGCGAGCTGACCGACGCCGGCTGACCCGCCGGATCCGCGCGCAAGGGCCC